>JBOHHD010000758.1:0-3483 GCA_050700515.1 Pseudonocardiaceae bacterium | reverse complement strand
CCTTGGTCCGCGGGTCACGACCGAAGACGTGCTCCCGGACGTAGCCGCCGTCGTTGGCCGTGTAGGTCTGGTAGTCGCCGTCGGGGGTGGTGTTCATCAGGTGCACCAGGGCGCCTTGGCGGTCGGCGTGCAGCAGCATGTCCCACTCGCGGCCCCAGATCACCTTGATGACATTCCAGCCCGCGCCGCGGAAGAACGACTCCAGTTCCTGGATGATCTTGCCGTTGCCCCGGACCGGGCCGTCGAGGCGCTGCAGGTTGCAGTTCACCACGAAGGTGAGGTTGTCCAGGCCTTCGTGCGCCGCCACCTGGATCTGCCCGCGGGACTCCGGCTCGTCCATCTCCCCGTCACCGAGGAAGGCCCACACGTGCTGGTCGGAGGTGTCCTTGAGACCACGGTCGTGCAGGTAGCGGTTCAGCCGGGCCTGGAAGATCGCGTTGATCGCCCCGAGCCCCATCGAGACGGTGGGGAACTCCCAGAAGTCCGGCATCAGCCGCGGGTGGGGGTAGGACGGCAGGCCGCCGCCCGGTCCCGCGTGCGAGAGTTCCTGGCGGAATCCGTCGAGCTGATCGGCGGAGAGCCGGCCCTCCAGGAACGCGCGGGCGTAGATGCCGGGGGAGGCATGGCCCTGGATGAAGACGTGATCCCCGCCGCCGGGATGGTCCTTGCCCCGGAAGAAGTGGTTGAAACCCACCTCGTAGAGCGCAGCAGAGGAGGCATAGGTGGAGATGTGCCCACCGACGCCGACCCCGGGGCGCTGCGCCCGGTGCACCATCATCGCCGCGTTCCACCGGATCCAGGCCCGGTAGCGCCGTTCGGTCTCCTCATCACCCGGGAACCACGGCTCGTTCTCGGTCGGGATGGTGTTGACATAGTCCGTGCTGGTGACCGACGGGACGCCGATGCCGGTCTCGCGGGCCCGCTCGAGCAATCGCAGCATGAGGTAACGCGCCCGCTGTTTGCCTCCGGACAGCACTGCGAAGTCGAAGGACTCCAGCCACTCCGCGGTCTCGTCGGGATCGATGTCGGGCAGGTGCGCCGCCATCCCGTCGCGAATGACCCGGACGCGGGCGGGCGTCCGATCGTTGTGCGTGGCCAAGAGTTCTCCTCACCTCTCATTGAACTGCCGGCTGGCCGAAGGACATTGCCGATGACCGCCCTGCGTCGATGGCGCAGGGCGGTACCCTGTGACCATCGTGCTACATGCTTGTTCGCCTCGCCTCCAGTGTCACCTACTCGCAGGTACGCCGTCAGAGAAAGTCGGCCCCGGCGTGTCCCGCTGCTGGCTGTTGCGTTCCGGCCGGAGCTCGGTGTTCGCTTGGATGCATCAAGTAGTAGCTCGCCGGGCGGTCCACCGCCAGGCTCAACGTTGTTGAAGGGGTGAAACCGTGGTCGCCGCCGCGGCGGGTGACACCGGCAGGTCCGGTGTCGCCGAGAAGCTCGGGATCCAGAAGAACATGGTCGTGCAAGAGCTCGGCTGGGACGAGGATGTCGACGACGACGTCCGAGCCGCGATCGAGGAGGTGATCGGTGCCGACCTGCTCGACGAGGACTCCGATGAGATCGTCGATGTGGTGCTGCTGTGGTGGCGTGACCAGGACGGGGATCTGGTGGATACCCTGGTCGACGCGCGATCGCCGCTCGACGACAACGGCGTGATCTGGGTTCTCACCCCCAAGACCGGCCGGGACGGTCACGTGGAGCCCTCCGAGATCGCTGAAGCGGCTCCCACCGCCGGCCTCGCGCAGACCACCAACGCCAGCGTGAGCGACGCCTGGACCGCCACCCGGCTGGACGCACCCAAGCCGGCCAGGTCCAAGCGCTGACCGTCCACCCCGAGGCCCGATACGCTTGAGATCGGTACGCACCGAGGGTGCGACCACTGATCTAGCCGAGGAGAGAGCATGTCGCTTGAGGTGGGGGATCAGGCCCCGGAGTGGACGCTGAAGGACCAGAACAACCAGGAGCGGACGCTTGCGGAGTTCCGGGGGGTCAAGAGCGTGCTGCTGGTCTTCTACCCGCTGGCCTTCAGTGGGATCTGCACCGGTGAGCTGGATCAGCTCCGGGACGACCTGGACAGCTTCCAGAACGATGACGTCCAGGTACTGGCGATCTCGGTGGATTCCGGGTACACGCTCAAGGCGTGGTCGGGGCAGAAGGGCTACGAGTTCCCGCTGCTGTCGGACTTCTGGCCGCACGGTAAGGTCGCCCGGGCTTACGGGGTATTCAACGACAAGAGCGGCTTCGCCAACCGCGGAACGTTCCTGGTGGATGCCGGCGGGGTGATCCGCTTCGCTGAGCTGAACGGCCCCGGCGAGCCTCGTGATCAGGCCGTTTGGAAGCAGGCGCTGGCGACATTGCCGGTCTGAAACTCTGCGTCGCGTGGATATCCTGTCCACGCGACGTCGGGGCGTATAGCTCAGCGGGAGAGCACTCGCCTTACAAGCGAGCGGTCGCAGGTTCAAATCCTGCTGCGCCCACCAGTAGCTGTCTGACCTGCATAAATCTTACCTCATGCCAGGTGTCGTAGCCGGGTACAGCGCTCAGCGACCCTATAACTTTGGTTCCATGAGCGACGTGCTGGCGCTGCTTCGCCACGATTGGCAGCGCTATCTGCGTAACCTCAACCGCGCCGAAGACACCCCGCGGATCTACGACACTGCGGCACGCCAGTTCGCCGAGTGGCTGGCCGAGCGACGGCGGCAAGCCCAGCACCGCTTCCAGCGCGGTGATACTGCCTTCCAGTTGGTGCCGGAAGGCCGGACCGACCGGCAGCTCGCCGGATCGAGCCGCCTGCAACAGCTCGACGAGCTGGCCGTGCAGCACCCGTGCGCGCTCCCGCTCGTTTGTCACGAGTCGCATCGTCTCGCACCTGAGCTGCCAGTCTTTGTCGTCGCGCCGACCGGCGGGTCATTCCGAGCCATCACGACCCGAGATGTGGATCCTGTCGTCGCGCTCGATCTTCGGCCAGCTGCACCGTCGGCGGTACACCATCGCCAGGCGACTCCGGATGCCGATGGATGGACTTGGTGCTGGCGGCATCACCGGATACCTGCTCGACAAGGTCGGGTAGTACCGGAACCCCGTGACCGTCGGCAGACCTCGGCGCTTAATGTCGATCGTCGTGGAGAACCAGAATCCGATCCTCCGTTTCGGGATCGCGGAGTCGAAGTCGGGGTTGCCCGCGCAGCGTTCAGCGTCGTTGAGGTAGGTCGTGAGGTTCTCGGAGATGAACCGGTAGAAGAGCATCCCGCGCACGTATGCCTTGAAGTCCCAGCCGTCGACGCTGCCGCGCAGGTCGTTGGCGATCAGCCATATGGTGCGATGGAGCTCAGTGTGCTCCGCTTCCTTGGTCATCTGGCTCACGGGCGGATTCTCTCAGCACCCCTCGGCGACTCGGCGGAACCCGGCAGGTAGGTCGCTCCTCACTGGGATAATCACGGCCATGATCGGCAAGCAGATCAAGCTCTTCCTCGTCGACGG
>JBOHHD010000757.1:0-19449 GCA_050700515.1 Pseudonocardiaceae bacterium | reverse complement strand
CGATTCCAGCAGCCCGAAGCGGCTGCGCAGACCGCAACGGCTCAAGCCTACGACCAGCAGTCTCCGGTCGACGTAGTTTGGCATGTCCACCGGCTATCTCCGGCTGAGCCGTGGCCGACCTGACCGGTCGTACCTGCCGCGGGACGCCATCGTGCCCTCGGTCGAGCCGATCGGTCATGCTGGGTCGTCACGTTCGCTCTGCTCGTACACCTGGGCTGGTGGCCCGACGAGGAGAGGGTCGGGTGTGCCGACCACGTCGGGATCTTTGGTCGGATAGTCCAGAGTGGACAGGACCCAGCGAAGCGCCGCGATCCGACCCCGTTTCTTGTCGTTGCTCTTGACGACCGTCCATGGTGCCGCTGAAGTGTCGGTGCGCTGGAACATGGCCTCACTTCGCCTGGGTGTAATCGTTCCACCGGTCCAGGGCGGCCAGGTCGACGGGGCTGAGCTTCCACTGCCGCAGCGGATCGATGACCCGGACGATGAACCGGTTCCGCTGCTCGGCCCGAGAAACCGAGAACCATAACTTGACCAGGTGGATACCGCTGTCGACCAACACCCGTTCCAATCCCGGGGTCTGCTCCATGAACTCCCGGTACTCGCCGTCGGTGCAAAAACCCATGACGCGCTCGACGACGGCGCGGTTGTACCAGGACCGGTCGAAAAAAACAATCTCCCCCGCGGCGGGCAGCTGGCTGAAATAGCGCTGGAAGTACCACTGTGTGCGCTCTCGCTCGTTGGGTTTGTCCAACGCCACCACCCGAGATCCGCGCGGATTCAAATGCTCGGTGAAGCGTTTGATGGTGCCGCCCTTGCCCGCCGCGTCACGGCCTTCGAAGAGCACCACGACCCGTTGCCCGCTGTCCTTGACCCAGGACTGCATCTTCAACAGCTCGATCTGCAGGGATCGCTTGGTGCGCTCGTACTCCTCGCGGCTCATCCGTTCGGTGTACGGGTAGTCCTGCTGCCACGTGGTGATCTCCCGTCCCTCGGAGTCGAGGAGGAGCGCCTCGTCGTCGTCGAGTTCCTGCACCGACAGACCCTGCAAACTCTCCAACAGGTCGACGGTCCGCAACGCATTGCGCAGCGCCTGCCGGGTCGGTTCGGAATGACCGACCCCTCGCGGGGTGCGCCGGAAGTCATGGACAACCTGCTCGGCTGAAGTCATGGCCGATCCCATCGGTCGCAACGGATCATCTCCTCGGAGACTGCGACCCTGCAGGTCGCCTTGTCAAACGCTCCCGCCATGATGATCACTTTCCGCGTGCCTGGCCACCGACCGACCCGGTCGGCCGAAGAATCCGGCTGTTCGCG
The DNA here is from genome assembly GCA_050700515.1 of Pseudonocardiaceae bacterium. Lineage (GTDB taxonomy): Bacteria > Actinomycetota > Actinomycetes > Mycobacteriales > Pseudonocardiaceae. The sequence continues at coordinate 18,135 of JBOHHD010000757.1, read as the reverse complement.
CTCCGGCATCGGTGGTCAAGGCCAGTGCCGCAGCGGGGGAACGATGAGGTAGATGCTGTAGAGCACCACGGCTGCACAGGCCGTGAAGCACAGCAACGCACCGGTCAGCGCGACGGTGCCGTTGCCGCCGTGGCCGGTGTCGGTCTCGCGGCGGGAGAGCGCGCGGACGCCGAGGGTGAAGATGACCACCACGGCGACCGCGACCCCGATGCTGACTACGGCAACCTCACCGAGGGCACTCCAGTCGATGTGCAGGGGTTCCTCTCAGGCCGTCGCACCGAGCGACTCGGACTGGACGCCCGCCGGCGATGCCTCGGTGACATTATGTGCGGTCACCGGCTCGCGGCGGGAGATCGCGTAGATCGCCACCACCACGGCGAGCGCGACCACGCCGATCACCACGATCCCCAGCGGCCCACGAACGGCGACCGCTGCGGCCACCGCACCGACCGCGGCCGCTGCGGGCAGGGTCAGCAGCCAGGCCAGGGCCCTCTGTCCGGCCACGGACCAGCGCACCCTGGCCAGCCGGCGGCCCAAGCCGGTACCCAGCACGGATCCGGCGACCACGTGCGTGGTGGACAGGGCGAATCCCAGGTTCGCCGAGCTGAGGATCACCGCCGCGGAACTGGTCTCGGCGGCGAAGCCCTGCGGCGGGGCGACATCGGTCAGTCGGTTGCCCATCGTGCGGATGATCCGCCACCCCCCGACATAGGTGCCCAGCCCGATGGCCAACCCAGCGGAGGCGATCACCCACAACGGCGGGGACGAGCCGGCGGCCAACGTCCCGGTGGAGATCAGCGTGAGCGTGATCACCCCCATCGTCTTCTGTGCGTCGTTGGTACCGTGGGCCAGCGAGACCAGCGAGACCAAGATGGTCTGACCGTGCCGAAACCCGCTGGTGACCGACTTTTCCTGAGCTCGGCGGCTGATCCGGTAGGCCAGGTAGGTGGCGATCATCGCGGCGATACCCGCGATGACCGGGGAGGCCACCGCCGGGAGCAGGACTTTGCTGATCACCTGATCGAAATGCACGCCGTTGACCCCGGCGCCCACCCAGACCGCGCCGATCAACCCACCGAACAGCGCATGCGAGGAACTCGACGGCAGTCCGAACAGCCAGGTGGCCAGGTTCCACAGGATCGCCCCGACGAGTCCGGCGAAGATGATCACCGGGGTGGCCAGCTGATCGTCGACGATGTCACTGGAGATCGTTTGAGCGACCTCGGTGGACAAGAACGCACCCGGCCAGGTTGAGCACGCCGCAGGGGAGTACCACCGTCCTGGGCCTTAGCGCGCCGGTGGCGATCGAAGTGGCCATCGCGTTGGCGGTGTCGTGGAAACCGTTGGCGAAGTCGAACACCAGCGCAGTGATGATCACTATGATGACGATCAATGAGAAATAGGCCATCTTCTCCGCGCAATCATGTGCCGAACACCGCATTGCGGTGGCCAGTCGAAACGCGGCCGGTGGGGCTCCGCCAGTGCGCCACTACGCACCACCACGAATGCAGCGAGTAACAGTCCCACGTGCCCGAGAAGCGACCACCTCAGGATAGTACTCCAGCCATGCCATGTACTCGATAGTTGATGATACAGACATCACCGGACAACAAATGAACGACTACATGATGACAAACACTGAGTGAACTACCCCACGGTGGCCGACCGACTACTCCGACGCGAAACTGTTGTCCCAGCCCGAGCCCGAAGTAGTGATGTATCGGGCTCGAGCCGCACCAAAGGGGTTGTCAAGACACACCCATCGACCACTGTCGACAATTCCTCACGCGAGTGCACAGGCGTGCAGAATCAGCTCGTGAGCCACGCGGTGTTCTTGGGTTTGCGCATCCGTTTCCACGCCCGGGGAAGGTTGTTCTCAACCCGCTCGGCGCGGGTAGCCTCGGCTGCATACATAAGGCCATAGGTGAAGCCGTTTCCGCCCTCGAGATGGGCCTGTCCGGCGAGTTTGCGCAACACGGGCCGCAACACGGTGGTGTCCTGATGTTCGCCGAGCAGCTCTTGAACGGATTTGAGGCGCTTGCGCAGCCGCGCAGCCGGCTTGCCCATCGTGGATTGGACGGTCTCGGTGGCGTAGCGTAGCCGTTTGGCAGCCTTGCGGGTCTCGTGGAGGGCCCGGTCACGTCCGTCCCCGGGCCGCTGACCCTGCACATCGGCCATCCGCGATTCCACCCGGCGGTAGGCCCGCCGGACGCTGGCGGGCAGCTCTCGCTTGGCTTTGCGGCCGGCGCGGGCGGTAAGCGGCGGATCGGCGAGCAACGCCTCGATCCGATCGTGCAGGGCGAAATAGCGATCGCTGTCCAGAGCGGCCAGACCGACATCCCGAGTGTCGGCCCCGCGGCGCGCCAGGGAGCGAGTGAACGCGGCGTCGACGGGTCCGAGCTTGAGCTCGTCAGGTATCTCCGCGAGAAGCTCCGCGACCCGCTCGGCCATCACCTCCGCATCCCTGGCCCCGCCCAGCTCCCCGGCCACCCACTTCAGCTCCGCGGTCAGCTCACGGGTTCGATCCCGGTCGATGATCCGACCGAATGCCTGTAGCGCGCTGCGCATCCTCCGGGCGGCCACTCGCATCTGGTGGACCGCGTCCGGGGCGTTTCGTCTCACCAGCGGGTCGTAGTGGCGCAACCGCTGGGCCTGCGTCCCCAGGTAGGCCAGCACCACCTCCGCCGCCGAGCGAGCAGAGTCGGGCCTCGACGCGGTCGGCTCGGGAGGCAGCCAGTCGCCCAGCAACCGGCCCAGCTTCGACGCCGAACCCGCACGCTGTGCCCCCACCTTCAGCAGCCGACGCTCGATCCGGTCCAGCAACTTCTGCTGACCATGCTCGCCGAGCTCGACCTCCACCTCACGCCAGGCCACGGTCGTGGTTTGCACATTCAAGATCTGCGCACTCACATGATCATCGACCAGTTCCGCCAGGGAGCGTCCCGTGGAATCGGCGAGCACCCAGCGGCGCCGGCGCGTGGTCAGCTCCGCAACCGGGGCCAGCGCGGCACCGCGGGTGTACACCCGGGTCAAGCCCACCAACTCAGCCGGTGGTGCGGAGGTGCCCAGCGGTAGCCGCAGCTCCTCCCGACTGTCCTTGCCCGCAGGCAACTTCAGATGCCAGCCCGCGTCCGACCCGCCTTCCCGACGCCGCAACGTCACCCCGGCACCCATCAGACGCAGATCGGCGGTGTCGAAGTACACCGCCGCCAGGTCCTGCTCGTCCGGCCCGGTCGCGGTGTCGAACCCGAGCAGCCTCGCGGGATCGAGCAACTCCAGACCCTCGATCGCCTCGTACTTGCGCTCGATCTCGCGCATCGTCTTCATACCATCTCCCTTCGTTACCGGGGCCACAGAGTTAGCGATACCCCTCCGCCCCTTCTCGTAACCCACCCGAGGCCAACCGATTGCCCTCACCCCCTGCCATCGTCATAGTCCCTAGGTATGCGATATCGCCTCGGGGAGCTGATGAGATGACCGACACTCACCACGGGTACGTCGCCGGCCGCTACCGAAACGGTGCTCTCAGCGACGACTGGACCGACGTTACCCGCTGCGCCGAACGAACCTTCATCTCCTACGTAGCCCGCTGCCGCTGTGGCTGGTTGGGAAACGATTACCCACCGAATCCGGACGGCTACAACATCTGCCGGCAAGAGCTGATCAGCAACCGGCTCTTTCTACTCATCCGTGACGCCGTGGCCGACCAACACCATGCCGCCACCCGCCGACACCTTCCGGTGTTGAAGAACCCTGACCTTGATCATCCCTCACACACTCAGTGAGCACCCGTCCGGTCTCCCCCAACGCGCCTCATCAGCGGCCCGACGTCCTGAGCCGGTGCCCGGTGGACTGCACGCCGGGGATCTCGTCGTTGCGAAAGGCGTCGACGAACAGCCGGTGATCGTCGCGTACCACGGCCGCGTACTCGCGGGCGAACGTGGTCAACCAATCGACGAACTCGGCCTCCCGGTCGCCGATCACCGCGGCGATCGCCTCCTCGGTCTGGAACGGCACCAGGGTGTGATCGGAATCGGAGTCCGAAACGCAGTGCACCTTCGCGGTGGCCCGGCCGAGGCAATCCAGTACCGGTGCGATCTCGTCCGGCTCGGTCAGCTCACTCCAGTCCAGGTCGGTGACATACGGGGACAGCTCGGAGACCAGATATCCCACCCCGTCCAGTTCGGTGTAGCCGAGCAGCGGGTCGGCATGCGCCTGCAGCGCACGCTGTGAGATGGCGGTGCGGTGCCCGTGGTGGCGGAAATAGGACGCGATCCGCTCATCGGTGACCACCCGGGACGGGGCCGCGACGTTGCCCTGCTTCATCGACAGCACCACGTCGTTGTCCAATGCCTGGTTGTAGCCCTCGATCAGCATGTTGTAGGCGGGCAACCCGGCGCTGCCGATGCCGAAACCACTACGACCGACGACGTCCTTGATCGCGTAGGTGACAGTACGGAATTTCTTGCTCTCCGGGATGGTGGCCAGGTAGCGCTCGAACGCCGCACACACCTCGTCGTACTCGGGGGGCTCCAGTCGTCGCACCCCAGGTCCGTCCCGGAAGCGGCGGTCGAACCCCTCGGTCTCGGTGACCGCATTCAGCAGCCCGACCCGGCTGCGCAGCCGGGCCAGTTGCAGCACCTCATGGATCACTCCGTCGGTGGTGTTCAGGCGCAGCGAGAAGTCACTGTCGTCGTCGACATCGAGGAACTGCCGCACCTGATCCACGTAGGCCCGGACGTAGACCACGATCAGGGCGTCGATGTCCGAGTCGGACAACGCCTTGCGCCAACCCAGCAGCACAACACTGGCCACCATCCGCTGCAGATCCCAGGTGAAGTGGCCGAGGTAGGCCTCGTCGAAGTCGTTCACGTCGAAGACCAGCACCCCGCTGCCGTCCATGTAGGTGCCGAAGTTCTCGGCGTGCAGGTCACCCTGGATCCACACCCGGCTGGTGCGCTCGTCGGCCCACGGGTCATCCAAGGCGGCCACGTCGGCGTAGAACAGGCAGGCACTGCCGCGGTAGAAGGCGAACGGGTCGGCGGCCATCTTGCGGAACTTGGTCCGGAACGCCCCCGGAGCCACCGCCATGAGCGGCGCGAAGGCGTCGGTCAACGTGTCCACGATCCGACGCCGCCGCACCTCGGCATCATCGGTGAGCAGGATTTCGCGCCACGACGTCATTGGCGTGCTCCCTTCGATCGCCCGTGAGTGGCGATACGAGTCATAGCCACCATCGCCACTCACAGGGCGCAGTCACTCACAGGCTCTGCACGTCGGCCTGCTTGGCCCGGACCGCCTCGGCGGCCTCGCGCAGCACAGCCAGCTCACTGGTCGTCAGCGGAGTCTCCACCACCTTGTGCACCCCACCCCGCCCGAGTTCGGCGGTGACGCCCAGGTAGACCTCGGATATGCCGTACTCGCCGTCCACCCAGGCGCAGACGGGCAACACGGCGCCGAAATCCTCGTGCACCGCCCGCACCATCCGGGCCGCCGCGGCGGACGGCGCGTAGTAGGCCGATCCGGTCTTGAGCAGGGCGACCACCTCGGCGCCGCCGCCTCGGGTACGGGTGACCAGCTCGTCGATCTGCTCGGCGGGCAGCAGCTCGGTCAGCGCCTTGCCGTTCACCGTGCAGGCACTGGGCACCGGGACCATGGTGTCGCCGTGCGAGCCGAGGGTCAGGGTGCGCACCGAGGCCACCGGGACGGCGAGCCGCTCGGCGACGAAGTGGGTGAATCGCGCGGTGTCGAGCATCCCGGCCTGGCCCATCACCCGCTGGTGGGGAAACCCGGTGGCGATCTGGGTCAGCGCGGTCATCTCGTCCAACGGGTTGGACACCACGATCACGACCGCGTCGGGGGCGTGCCGGGCGACGTTCTCCGAGACCTCCCGGACGATCCGGGCGTTGGTCTCGATGAGGTCCATCCGGCTCATTCCGGGCTTGCGGGGCAACCCGGCGGTGATCACCACGATGCCGGCGCCGGCCAGCACCTCGTAGCCCGCGCCGTCCCGGCCGGTGGTCCGGCCGAGCACGGTGGTCTCGAAGCCCTCCACCGGGCGCGACTGGTTGATGTCCAGCGCGATGCCCTCCGGCTTGCCCTCGACGACGTCGGTGAGGACGACGGTGTCGAACAGGTCGTACTCGGCCAGCCGCTGCGCTGTCGTCGAACCGTAGAAGCCGGCCCCGATGACGGCGACCTTTCCCGAACGTGCCATGGGTGACGAAATCCTCTCTGCAAGCGACACGGGAGCTGCGGCTCAGCCCGCCAGCGGACCCCCGGTGATGGTCAGTGCGACGGCGAGCATGAGCAGGCCGGACCCGCCGTAGGTGAGCACGTCCACTCGCTTGCCCCGGATGACGAGCAGCCCGGCTCGCTCGGGTGACAGCATCGCCCGCAGTCCCGCGGCGAGCAGCAACGTACCCCCGATGATCACAGTGCCTTCCCGCCAGTGGTACTGCATGATCCGGATCATGCCGAGCAACACCGCGGCCAGCACCGCCCCGAAACCCAGGTGCTCCCGCCACTCCGACTGCCCGGTCACGGCGCGGGCGTCCGCTCGGCCGTCTCGGCCATGCCTGCCACCATCGCACCCACGGACGCCATCCTTGCATCGGCGCTCATGCCCGGCGGCGGCCGGGCACGGCGATGACGATGACCGCCAGCAGAGTGATCGCCGTACCCAGCAGAGTGGTAATGCTGAGCTGGCCGGCACCGGTGGGCACCAGCAGGTCGAGCAGCAGCGCCCCGATGAGCTGCCCCGCCACCGCACCCAGCCCGAGCAGGAGCACTCCGGTGATCGGGACGATCGCTGCGGCGGCTCCGATGAACAGCATCCCCAAGGGGCCACCGAGATAGACCCACGGCTGGGTGGGCAGCGGATCGGGCAGTCCGCGGATGGCCAGTTCCACCGCCACCACCCCGGTGAGCGCCACGGTGCCCACCACGAAGTTGACCAGCGCGGCGGGCAACATCCCGGCCAGCGGGTGCCCCTCGGTCCGGGCGACGGCCCCGACCTGCCCGTTCACCGCTTGCTGCCAGGCGGTGCCGGCACCGGCGAGCGCGGGCAGCACCACCAACCACAAGGCCTGTGGCGCGCCCAGCCGGTCGGACATGGCCAGCACCACCGCGGCCAGCCCCAGGGCCGCACCGACGACTCGCGGGACGGTGAGCGCCCGCGGACCCCCCGGCCCGATACCTGCCCGATCGACCAGCAGGCTGCAGGTCGCCTGCCCGGCCACCACCGCGACGGTGAACGCCGCTACCCCGATGGTCGCGACGGTGAGTCCCTGGCAGGTCACCAGGAAGGCGCCGAGGATTCCCCCCAGCAACTGGTAGGGACGCAGCCGCGGTTCGCCCCGCTCAGTCCCCCGCAGCCCGTTGCCCAATGCGACGCGGATCCGGCACAACCCCTGGCGCATCTGCGGCACCGTGGCCACCAGCAGGACCAGCAGCACCAGCCCGCCGAGGAAGGACACCAGCGCGGCAAGGAGCCCGTCATCGATCCGGCTGGCGAGCTCGCCGTTGATCCGGGCCTGCACAGCCACCGCCACCCCGATCCCGACGGCCGCCGCGGTCCCCGCGCCCCGCGCCCGTCGAGATGCCATCACCGTCATGACGCAGCCGCCCGGTGCGGGATGTCCCGGCGAGCCACCCTCGCCGTGATGATGACCGCCACCGCGATGGCCAGCGCCACCGCGGCCACCGCAGCTCCGGCAGCGGGCCCGAAACGGTCCAGACAGATGCCGACCGCGGGCGCGGCCAGTGCCGCACCGGCCATCGACGCGGTGGACTGCCAGCCGAACGCCTCCGCGTGCCGGTGCTGCGGTGCTCGCTGCGCGACCGCGCCGTGCACCGCGCCCAGCGCGGGCGCGATGGCGGTGCCGCCGAGGAAGAGCACGACTCCGAGCAGTACCGGCGAGCCCGAAACAGCCAACACCGGCACCAGCGTGGCCATCCCGACGAACATCGCCCCCAGTCGCAGGGCCAGCCGGGGTGACCCCGCCGCGGAACGCGCACCCGCGACCAGTCCACCGAGCACGGAACCGGTGGCCCACACCGCGGCGAGCACCCCGGCGAGGAAGGGCTCCCCCCGGTCCCGCGCCCAGGCGATGATCACCAGGTCGGTCGCGATCAGACCGCCCACCATCAACCCCATCGCGATCACGAGCACGGCCAGTCCGGACTCGGCCAGCACGCTGCGCCTGCGCACCGATCCCGGCGGCGGTGTCTCCGGCGCCGGCCCGCCCAGCCCGGCACGGCGTAGCATCACCGCGAATCCCAGCCCGCCGACCAGGACGAACCCGGCGAGCAACAGCGTGCCGGGCGCCGGTCCGGCCAGCGCGATGGTGGCGGCGACCGCCAGCGGGCCGAGGACGAACAACAGCTCTTGCAGCGTGGCATCCACCGTGTACACCGAGTCGCGCAGGGCGGGCGGCGCCAGCCGCGCCCAGCCGGCCCGGGCGATCTGGTTCACCGGTGGCATGGCCAGGCCGGTCACCGCCGCCACACCCACGGCCACCGGCCAGCGGGCGGCGGAGAGCAGCGTGGGTAGCGTGGCGAGCACCACCAACCCGACGGCGCAGCTCAGCGACGTGGCGACCACCAGCCCGACGCCGTGGCCCCGGTCCGCCGAACGGCCCCACCACGGGGCGGCCACGCTCTGGCAGACGGTGAGCGCACCAACGACCACCCCGGCCCGGGTGTAGGAACCGGTCCAGCTCACGATGAGAAAGGTGATCGCCAGCGACGTGCCCGTCATGTGCAGCCGCCCGGCCAACGCCCAGCCCAGCAGTCCGGGCAGATGCGGGATCGCGAACACCGCGCGGTAGCGGCCGGTCATGGCCTGCTTCACGATGCCACTCGGCACTTGCGGGCCACTCGGCACTTGCGGGCCACTCGGCACTTGCGGATCACTGGGCACTTCCGGATCACTGGGTACTCAGGCCGGCCCGAAGTCCACCCGCAGCCCGTTGGCGACGGCGAAGCGGACCGCGGTGTCCACATCGATCCGGGCGCCGATCAGCTGCGCCTGGACCAGCGCGTCGGCGTCCAGCCGGGCGCCGCGCAGGTCGGCACCCTCCAGCCGAGTTCCCAGCATCCGGGCCCCGGTCAGATCGGCGCCGGAGAGGTCGGCGCCGCGCAGGTCAGTCTGCACCAGATTCGCCTCGCTCAGTCGCAACCCCGACAGCACCACCTCACGCAGGTCGGCGCCGCCCAGCGCGGTGAGCCTCAGGTCGACCTCGCGCAGCGTCCACGGCCGCAACCGGCAGTCGCTGATCGTGCTGCCCAGCAGGGAGCAGCTCTCCAGCACCGAGTCGGCCAGCACGGTGCGCTGGAAGGTGCAGGTATGAAACGCCGTTGCGCGGTGCCGCGAGGCACCCAGGTCGGCCCGGCTGAAGTCACATCCGGTGAACCGGCAGCCACGAGTACGCAGCCCACGCAGGTCCGCGTCGATGAATCGGCAGTCGACGAAGGAGCGCCCCTCCCACTCCTGATCATTGAACACCTGATCGGTGAAGTCCTCGCCGATGACATCTCCAGCAGTGCAGTCCTCAGCGCCGTTAGCCGTCACCCCCCCACCCTCTCAGCCCACTCCCGTGTGGTCATGATTGCCCAGGGGACGAAGGACTGAACCTGAGACGCCTTCGCCTCTCCTGGACCGGTGCTCACATCGTTGTGTACTCCCGGCCGGATTGGTCACTTCCGGTATGCAAGATAGCGCCCTTTGCGGCAGTAATCTGCGCAGATGGGTGTCCGGGAAGGCAAAAAAACCGGACAGTTGCACGCAGAGCGTGCCTTGGTAGGTGCCTGTCGTCAGCTGACCTGTACGCAGTGTTGCTGTCTATAGCGTTGTGCCCTAGGGTGATCGCGTTCAGTAACTGCAGGGGGTTTTATGCGTGAGGGCGGGCTGGGCGCACCGCACTGTAGCAGCTTAAGGCAGGTGCGATACGTCGCGGCACACGTATGCCGGTGTCCAACCCCATGAACACCGGTCGGGTCCTACTGGGAATTTCGCGCGGGGAATTTCGCGCGGGGCTTTGCTCTCGCTTGTACTGATGACGTCCAATGGTGGCCCATGGGGCGGGAGATTCCGGCGGGGAGGTTGTGGTGGCCAGGGTATTCATCAGCTATGCCAGCGAGGACCGGGAGGGGGCCGCTCGACTGCACCAGTGGTTGACGGCCGCGGACCACGAAGTGTTCCTGGCTCAGGATCTGCGCGATGGGATCGTTGGTGGGGAGCAATGGCGCCCGCAGCTACACGAGCGGTTGCGGTGGGCCGACGCGGTGGTCTGCATACTGACCTCGTCCTACGTGGCGTCCATCTGGTGCACGGCTGAAATTGCGATTGCCCAGTCGCGGGGAAGCCGTCTGGTTCCGGTAGTGGCCGAATCAGGAGTCGTCCATCCACTGCTGAACGATATTCAGCATATTGACCCGACCCGCGACCCGGCGGGCGCCCCTGCTGCGCTGGACGAGGCGTTGCGCCGAGTCGATGCCGCCGGGGGGTTCGGCTGGCCGGACGATCGGTCGCCTTATCCGGGGTTGCGCCCGTTGGGCGTTGCGCAGCATCGGGTCTTCTTCGGCCGGGCCGGTGACACCGAGGAGCTCGCCGAGCTGCTGCGATCCCCTGCCGAGCAGGCCAAAGCGGCGGCGTTGCTGGTGGTGGGTCCCTCCGGGTGTGGTAAATCTTCGCTGATCCGGGCCGGGCTGCTGCATGTGATGGCGCTGGAGCCGGGTTGGCGAATCCTGCCGCCGATTCTGCCGGGCGCTGATCCATCAGCGGCATTGGCCCGGGAGCTGGCTGCCGCCGCCCGGCGCAGCGGTCTGGGTTGGACGGTGGGCCACGTCCATCGCCGACTCGCCGAAGGCAACCTGACGGGGCTGGCCGATGAGCTGCTGCTGGCCAACCCGGGCGGTCCCGGGAGCCACCTGCTGATCGTGGTGGACCAGTTCGAGGAGCTGCTCACCCAAGCCGGCTCGGGTGAGCGCGCCCGGTTCGCCGAACTGCTGCGCCCCGCGCTGTCGGGTCCGGTGCAGGTGGTGGCCACGTTGCGGCCGGAGTTCGTGGACCAGCTACTGATCGATACCGACCTGGCGGTATTGTCGACCAGCACATACCTGCTGCGGCCACTACGTCGCGAGACGCTACCCGCGGTGATCAAAGGCCCGGCCGAATTGGCCGGGATCAGGGTGGATGACGAGCTGGTGGCTCGATTGGTCGCCGACACCGACAGCGGGGAGGCGCTGCCGCTGCTGGCGTTCACCTTGGCTCAGCTGGCTGAGGGGGTGGGCCGCGGTGGTCACTTTTCGGCTGCGCGCTATGAGCAGCTCGGCGGGGTGCAGGGAGCCCTGACCCGCCAGGCCGACGTGGCGTTGGCCGACGCGAGCAAAGCCAGTGGCCGGGGCCGTGGAGAGGTCATCACGGGGCTGTTGCGGTTGGTCACCGTCGATGAGCAGGGTCGTCCCACTCGATGGCGGGTCTGCCGGAATGACCTGCCGGATCCGGTGATCCACGAGCTGGATGTCTTCGTCGGGCGACGTTTGGTGACCACTGACACCGAGAGCGACAGCGTCGTAATGGGAGTCGCCCACGAGGCGTTTCTGTCCGCCTGGCCTCCCCTGGCGCAGGCGATCGAGGATAACGTGTCGGCGCTGCGGGCCAGCCGGGCAGTCGAGCAGGCCGCCACCGAGTGGCACCAAGATGATCGCCCCTCCTCCCGATTATGGGAACGCGGGCAACTCGCTGCCGCCCTGGCCGACACCGGCGCCCGTCCCGGAGCCCACGACCTGGTCACTGACCATGTGGATCTCAGCCCGACAGCGCGGGCCTTCCTGCGGGCCGGCATCCGTCGGGACCGCGTCCGGCGGGGGCGCGCCATCACCGTGTTGTCGATGTTGCTCGTCCTGGCTGTGGTTGCCGCCGGCTTCGCTTTCGTTCAGGGGCGTGCCGCGGTGGCGCAACGGAATATCGCGGTGTCCCAGCAGGTCGCCGGACAGGCCACGGAGCTGCGCGCGACGAACTCGGCCCTGGCTGCCCAGCTTGGTCTGGCCACCTACCGGCTTGTCCCCACCCTGGAAGCTCGCGGCAGCCTGCTCAGCACATTCGCGACCCCCTACGCCACCCGGCTCACTGACCACACCAACACCGTCGTCACGGTGGCCTTCAGTCTGGAAAGGGGCATTTTGGCCACCGGCAGTGAAGACATGACCGTGCAGTTGTGGGATGTCAGTGCCCCCCACCGGCCCAGCCGGCAGGGCACTCTCACCGGCTACAGCGGTGGTGGCTACTCGGTGGCTTTCAGTCCCGACGGACACAGGTTGATCACGGCTGGCGCCGACGGCATCGCGAGTTTGTGGGATGTCAGGGATCCCCGCCTGCCCACCCGGCTGGGCAGCCTCGTCGGCCACTCGGGCGCCGTCCGCTCGGTGGCATTCAGCCCCGACGGACGCACCCTCGCCACCGCCAGCGAAGACAAGACCGCACGGCTGTGGGATGTCAACGACCCTCATCGTCCCACCCCGCTGGACATTCTCCCCGGTCACACCAACGTAGTTTTCTCGGTGGCCTTCAGCCCTGACGGCAACACCCTGGCCACCGCCGGTGACGCCAGTGCCGAAGGCACCGTGCGATTGTGGGATATCCGCGATCCCGCCCATACCACGTTGCTGAGCACCCTCACCGAGTACATCAAAAATATCCGTATCGAGTACACGAACAGCGTCCGTTCAGTGACCTTCAGCCCTGATGGGCGCACTCTGGTTACCGGCAGTAGTGATATCACCGTGCGGTTGTGGGATGTGAGCGACCCGCCCAATCCCACGCCGCTTCAGACCTTCCTCGGTCACACCAACGCCGTTTACACAGTAACCTTCAGTCCCGACGGACATACCCTGGCCACCGCTGGCTTCGACAGAACCGTACGGCTGTGGGACATTCCCGGCCCCATCGTGGTCGGTCACACCGACACCGTTTTCGCCGTGGCCTTCAGCCCCGACGGAAATACTTTAGTCACGGGAAGTGACGACAACACGGCGCGATTGTGGAATGTCAGCGACCCCTACCGTCCTATCCCGTTATCTACGCTCGCCGGTCACTCCGGTAGAGTCAAAGGGGTGGCTTTCAGCCCCGACGGGCGCACTGTGGCCACTGCCAGTGACGACATGACCGTGCGGTTGTGGGATGTCAGCGCCCCCTACCGTCCCAGCGCGCTGAGCGCTCTCATCGGCCTTACCACCGACGTCAAAGCGGTGACCTTCAGCCCGGACGGACGCACTGTGGCCACCGGCAGTGACGCCAACAAGGCGCAGTTGTGGGATGTCAGCGATCTCCACCGTCCCAGCCTGCTGAGCACCATCCTTCACGACAATACCGTCTGGTCGGTGACTTTCAGTCCCGACGGACACAGATTGATCACCGCTAGCGCCGACGGCCACGCCCGGTTATGGGATGTCGGTGCCGCTCACGATCCCCGTCCACTCGCTGATTTCACCGATCACACAGGCACTGTCCGCTCAGCGGTTTTCGATCCCACCGACGGGAACATGCTGATCACCGCTGACGCCGACGGCACCGTCCGGTTGCGAGATGTCAGTGACCCCCGCCGTTCCAGCGTGCTGAGCACGCTCACCGGCCACACCGGTACCGTGTATTCGGTGGCTTTCAGGCCCGACGGGCGCACTGTGGCCACCGCCAGCTACGATAGGACTGCGCGGTTGTGGGATGTCAGTAATCCTCGCTTTCCACTGCTGCTAGGAATTCTCAGAGGCCACACCGATGTCATCTTCTCGGTTGCCTTCAGCCCTGACGGGAACACTGTGGCCACCGCCGGTGCCGACCTCACCGCTCGGCTGTGGGAGATCGATGCCGACGGTGTCGCCGATCGGATCTGCCGCATCACCCCCAGTCTCACCCAACAAGAATGGGATCGCTACCTGCCCGAGCTGCCGTATCAGCCCCCGTGTCCGTCAGCTGCATGATCGGCAATCCGGGTGATACATGGCTATGGTGGGAGAAGCCTTGTTACGGCGTTGATCGCGGCGTGAATCTCCTGCGCGACTCGTTGTGTCAACAGGTTGGTGTCACCATCGGTCCCAGTGGGAGTTCCGACGAGTTCGACGTGCTCCGCTCCGTCCGATGAGACGATCGGCGCACCCGCAAAGAATTGGTAGGGTGCATAAATAGCGCTCGTGATGATCAGCATGTGTCGGCGCCGCGCCGGTGGGATCCGCTGCAGAAGAAACGTCAGTCCGTCCGAGGTATTCGCGCGCCGATGGGCGCTAAGGGACGGAGCGACGAGCAGGCGGAGATTTCCTCCTGCAGCGGTGTCGAACTCCTGGTCCCGCCAGGCGGTACTACCGCCGCCTCCGGTGATCACCGGGCCGGCTCGTAACGGTCCGAAGGCGCCCGCCAGATGGCGAAAAAGATTGGACCACTCAGTCCTATCCGCAACGCTGCCTGGATCGGTAGCGTGTTCGTGATCGCTCAGTGCGCGCTCGGCCGTGACGGCAACGAGCATGCCGAGGTCCACACCCCGACTCAAGAGATCCCGCGCGAGCGCGGTCCGGAGCCGGTTTCCCGTTGTAGCGCCACCGAGCAGGATCGTCATCCCGTACGATGACCGGCAGGGTTCGGCGGTTTCCAGCAGACCGAGAGGGCCGGCGGCCGATAACAGCGCTCGAATCTGCTCCGCGGTCCATGTCGTGGGGGCGGCGTATCGCCTTTCGGCACCACGGCGGGTGTCGAGGAGATCGGCACTCCATTTCGCCAGAGCTTCAAGATCCCGGACGGCCGGGCCGGGTCCACCGAGCGCTGCGATGAGCTTTTGGAGAGCGGCTGATTCAAGCCAGCGCTGAGCGGTACGCACAACGTCCATTGGATTGGCAGCCACCCACGCACACGGAATGGATAGAGGACGTCGTGGGCTCATGCATGGCCAGCGTACTGGTACGTGAGCTTGATCCCCTGGCTCGGACACCCACGGCGTGAAATCAATGATCATCCTGTGTGGAGCTGGGTAGCAGCTTCGAACTCGACCGGTACGGATTATCTTGACTGACGGTGACCTCCTGACAATGATCGCAGTCTGGACGGGTGCTGGCGATCTGGGACGCTCGGGGATGACAAGGGGAACTGAATTGAGCGGGTACGAAGCAGACATCGAGAAGTTACGACAGTCAGCGGATGCCGCAACCTCGGTCGACGAGCAGGCCCGCAGGATCGGCCTCGGGGAGAGCATGACCACTGTCGCGACCGGACTCCCGGGATCGGAGTCGGCGGCCGTGGCAATGAGACTGGCCGGTGCGTGGGAGGATCGGCTGGGTACCTAGGCCGTGGACATCCGCAGGTTCGGAGAATCGGTCTCAGCGGCGGCCAACGGCTATGCGGTCAGCGACGAGGTGGCCGAGGAAGCCTTCGGCGGGAGCCTGTGGGAACGGCTGGAATCATGGTTTTGACCTATGGGGACGTCCGCAAATGGAATGCGAACGCGGTGGACGGGACGGGCAACACCGTCCGGCAATGCAAGGAGACGCTGCTGGGGCTGGAAGACGACCTGGCGGTCACGGCCGTGGCAGGCAGCTGGAGCGGGGACGCCGCAACTGCCGCCCGCCACGAGCTCCGCAAGCTCAACGACCGCGCCGAGCACCTCTTCGCCGAGGCCGGCTCCGTACAACGCGCCCTCTACGACGCCTCCGACGGGGTGCGAATCCTGCAGCACGCGGTGCAGGACGCCGACGCGAAGGCCGCAGCCAACCAGTACACCATCACCTCCGACGGAACTATCCGCGATGACGCGCCGCCCATGCCTCGGCCACAGTCCCGGTTCGAGGCCCAGGAGATGGCGGATATCCAGCAGCACCGCACCCGCGTCAAAGTCGAACTCGATCACGAGATACAGCGGATCATGATCCAAGCAGACGAGATCGACCGCACTCTGGCGAACGTGATGACCAAGGCCGCGGCTGGTGCGATCTCCGACAGCGGCGCCACCTCGCTCGCCACGGCCGACGTCACGCAGATCACCGAAGACGGGCACTACAGGATTGGCGATCCGGAAAAACCACATATCGAACGAGATGACGATTTTGAGTACGATTCCAAGGACTCGAACTGGCGTGACCAGCTCAATAAGTTGGAGTGGTTGGCCAAGCTACGCGGCGCCCAAGCGCTCGGCCGTTTGCCCGATGGCACGGCAATGTATGAGCACTACTGGCACAACACCGGAGAACCGAAAGAATTTGACTACGAGAAAGCGTACGGAGATGACTCCGGAGTTCGAGCCGGAGTTGACCACGAGATCGTCAGGGCACAGGCGGCGGCTGAAGAGTTGATCCGGGCGGGGAACACGAATTTCTCCATGACCGGTCAGGCCTCGGCCGTACCTGACGAATACTATCCGCAGACGGAGAACTGGCAGAAAGCGATCGGTGGGTATCAGGTGTGGAGCCATGGAGACGTTCGTGTGGACGGCAACACCGTGACCATGGAGATCACCGTGCGCGGAGAGGACCGGTACAACTTCAACGGTGGTCAGAACGATATCGCCACCGGTGCGTCCGACAACGAGAACGGCAGGTTCACCGAGATCGGGTGGGCCAAACCGTTCGACACCCACGGTTCGCTCACCCGAACCGTCACCTGGCAACTCGGCGATGTTCCTGACCCACCGCAACCCCCAGCAGGCGGCCCGGATGATGAGCCACGGGGACGCGAGCGGGACCGTGGCCCGACCCCGGACAACCCGAGAGAACGGCGATAATGAAGACCGAACCGGCACGTCGGCGCATAACCATTTCGAGAGTGACCGGAAGCATTGTCGCTGCCCTCTGTGTGACTATCCCGGCATCCTGCCAGGCAGCGCCGGGAAACGAAGGAGGCCAAGTGAGCGCTGAGGCACAGAAGTCGGGGACGGGCGAGCTCCGTACCGATGAGGAACCACTGATAAAGCGCTTTCCGGTGTTGGAAGATCCACTTGAGGTCCAGTGGATGTCAGGTACCTACGGCGACTCACGGAACCCGGGGCCCTCGACATACTGGATCGACGCTGTGATCACTCTTGACGACGACCGCATCGACGACTTGACGGCGGCCTACTCCCCGGCATCGACCGACCAGACGCCGTCGGTCGTGGACGGTATGGCGGAGCAGTTACCTCCAGGCCCGTTCCAGATCAGCGATACGCTGAACAACGCGTTCAAAGAAGGGCGCTGGTGGGCGCGTGCCTACCTCGATCCGCAGTCCAACAAGCTGGTGCTGGTCGCGACCGGAACCTGACGACGCTCGGGAAGAGCCCGCTGGTACTGCGCGAGCAGACGGGCGAAGCCCTGCTCGGTGACCACCGGAATGCCATAGTCGCGGGCCTTGCGAGCCTTACCGGAGAGGCTGTTCGGATCGGCCGCGACGAGCAACGCCACCTTCTTCGTGATCGCCGGATGCGGGACGAGACCGACCTCGGCCGCATCCTGCTCCCATTCCAATCGCAGGCGACTCATCTCACCGGTGAAGGCGACCAGATTCCCAGGCTTCAGGGCGAAACATTCGAGGGTTGTGGGGTACGCCGTCTCCGCTGCGTGTCCGGGCATCGGTCGCGCCTGGGCCAGCAGCCGATCGACCTCGTCACCGCCGAGGCCGAGCAGGGCACCGACCGAGCGCAGGTCGCTGCGCTCGGTTTCCGTGATGACCCCATCGGACCAGGCCACCTGCGCCAGCTGCCGGACGTAGTAGGCGTGCAGCTCCTGCGCCGCCGCGCGCCCCATGCCCAGCTCGGTCGCCACGGCGACCAGACCGTCGGCCTCGGCGAGCGAGAGGTGCCGATCGAGCAGCGCCTGGTCGAGCATGGCCAGGTACGCGCCGTGCTGGTCGGGCAGCCCCGGGTCGGGCAGCCGGTCGACCAGCCGGGTGAGGAAATGCCGCTCCGAGCGCCGCGCCTGCTCGCGGGGCAGCCACGCCGTGCTTGACGCCGCCACCAGCGGCCAGACCAGCGACGCCGCCCTCCTGCGCACCTCGCTCCAGTGCACGGCGTGCGGGTCGAGACCGAGATACCCGATCAGCAGCTGCGCGGCGGCGAGGGCGTCCGCACTGGCCTGGTGCGCGTTCGCGATCGTGATGCCGAAGGCGGCGCAGCAGTCGGCCAA
>JBOHHD010000756.1:0-6851 GCA_050700515.1 Pseudonocardiaceae bacterium | reverse complement strand
GTTGATGCAATCGACCACCTTCGCCATCAGGTCATCGGGCATCATGTTCATGAAGTCGGCGTGGTCGGTGTTCGGGTTGTGCCGTTGTTCGGGGAAGCTGTCCATGGCGAAATCCTTGCCGTCCGGCCGGTCGTAGGTCAGCGTCATCCGCAGCTGGGGGACCGCCACCGTGCCGTCGTCACAGGATCCATCGCGATCGGGGAAGACGATGTGGTCGCGATGGTTCGCCGAGTCCAGGTTCTCGCCGTCCCAGCAGCTGGGGAAGTCCAGGACCCGCATCAGCTGGCTGCCCCGCGGGCACAGCGGGTACTTCGTGGTGGTGCGGTCCTCGAATCCGGTGCACGTCCAGGCGGCCTTGGCGTCGGCGTCCCCGTTGGTCACCGCCTTGGCATCGCCCATGATGACCGAGAGGCCCTCCGGCATCGCGGTCACCGCCTCGTCCGGGCTGCCCCGGAACTCCAGGTCCACCGCTGCCGGGTCGAGGATCTCGCCGACATTTCCGTCCAGGCCGCCACCGTCGTCGTTCGCGTCGGCGCCCTCGCCGCTGGTGTCGCGTAGCACGGGCCAGAAGTAGGTCGACTTGTCGCCCCGCGCGCAGGTGGTGTCGGCGTCGTCGAGGCTCTCGTCATCGGAGAACGCGTCGGTGGACAGGTTGCCGACGTAATCGTGAACGTGTTGAGCACCATTCACTTTACCGGGGGCGACCATGAAATTGTCCGAGTTGCGGTGGCCCTCTTCATTCGTACCGCAGTCGCTGGTGAAGGTACCGGTGGACGCGTTGTCCTTGCGCTCGGGTTCCTCGACGTTGCGTGAAACCTGCTCGATGTCGATGAAGTCATCGTCGGCGGGACCCCCGGCCTCGTCCCGGCCGGGAAATTCCTCCTCGTCACCGTTGCCATCATTGTTCTCACCGTTGTCGCCGTCGTTGTCACCGTTCCCGTTGCCGTCGTTATCGTTGTTTCCGTCGTTATTGTTGTCATCGTTTTCATCGTCGTTGTTGCTGACGCAATTCACCCGACCGGCGGGCTCTACAGCCGGTGCAGCTCGACCACCATGCGAGCTCCCCGCGCCGCCATGGCCGGCGGCGAACGCGGTGGACGGCTCAGCGCGCTGGTCGCCGCGCAGCGTCTTCACCAGGTCGCTCAGTACCATCACCTGCCCCACCCGGCAGGCCACCTGATCACCCAGATCGGCCGCACGGCTTGCCGGTAACGCGTTGTCCGCGGAGGCGGTGCCGGTGGCGACCATGATGCCGCCGACGGCCAGCACCGCCGCGGCAGCCGCCAGCAGCCGCACCGGAGTGGCGATTCTGTGCTTACCACGTGTCATCTGAAGCCTCGTTCTGTTGTAGGGGTCACAGCGGTAGGGATCGCCCTTCACCAGCGCTGGGCGGCGTGCCGTGATCGGCTGGAGGGTGCGGCGGATGCGTGCGCGGTCCGCCGGGGCTGGGGCCGGGTACGCGACCGCAGTCCCGCGCTGCCCAGTACGTAGAGCAGTCCGACGATGGCCAGTAACGCGGCGATGTAGACCAGGGCGGCGAGGTAGACGCCGCCCCCGCCGTCCGCCGCCGTGGACTGGGCCACCTGGTTGATGTGCGGCTGCCCATGGCCGACCGAGGAGGCAACCGCGGTGGCCGCGGGGGCGGCAGCCGCCGGCGGCGGGACGGTGCCCGAGGGGGGTGAAACGTTGGGAATCGGCGGATCGGCGAAAGCGGAGTAGTCGACCAGCCCGGTGCTCTCCAGATACTCGTGGTGGCGGGTGACGAACTCGGCGGCGGTGGTGGCGAACGAGCGGACCAGGTCGTTGCTGGTGGAGGCGCGCACCTCCGAGATGACCGGGAGCACCTTGCCGTGCGCGGCCCGCAACCGCTGCACGAACGTGCGGTCGAAGTCCGAGCTGGGCCGGCTGGCAATCTCGGCCATCCAGCCCTGCTGCTGGTCGCTGGGCTGGTTGGGCAGCAGCACGCCGAGCTGCGCGGCGACCTGGCGGACCTGACTGTCGAGATCGGCGTGCTCGGACGAGATGAGCCCGCCCACTTCCCGTACCCGCGCGCTGCTGGCCTGCTGCTGGGCCTGCTGACCGGTGGGGCCTTCCCACAGACCGGCCTGCCGGACCTTGATCAGCAGGTCTCGGTCCGCAGGCCCGAGCGGGCCCCACGCCGTCTGCGTCCAGCCGGTATCGGCGCTGCCGCCGGTCGGCGGCGTCGCCTGGTTCCAGTACTGGAACACCGCGACCGTCAGGGCGGCGATCACGCCGAAAACGACTGTCCATTGGACGAAGCGGGGTATCGGGGAACGCACGGGATCGCCCTTTCTTTCGTCGAGGTCAGACCATGTCGAACTGCTCGGTATGGACCCGCTGGTGGGGAATGTTCAGCTCGTCGAGCGCCAGCAATGCATCGGTGACCAGCCCCGGTGGGCCGCAGATGAAGTAGTCGAGCCGGTTTCGCCAGAAGGGATCCGGCAGCAGCCCGGCGAGCAGCTTCGCGTCGACGGCGCCGGTTGCGCCGGTCCAGCCCCGCGGTGGTTGGCGGAGCAGCTCCACGATCGTGAGGTCCAGGCGTTCCTTGAGCCGGCCGAGCTCGGCCCGGAACAGCAGGTCCTGCGGGGTTCGGGCCACCACCAGCAGCCGGTGCGGACGCTCGTCTCGCCGATGCGCCAGCGTCCGGAGCATGCTCATCATGGGAGTGATCCCGACCCCCGCGGCGATCATCACGGTGCCGGTGGTGCGCTCCAGGTCGACGGTGAAGGCACCGTGCGGGCCGTCCACCCACACCCGGCTGCCCGGCCGCAGGTGACGCACCTCGTGAGTGAAGTCACCGGTGTGGCGGATGGTGAACTCCGTCCAGACCCCCAGGTGGGCGCTGGAGGCGATGGTGAACGGATGCTCCTGGGCGCCGATCGAGGCGTCCAGGCGCAGCCAGGCGAACTGACCCGCGGCGAACTCCAGGCTCCGACGGCCCTGGTGATGGCGGTCCCGGAGGGGTTCGAGGACCAGCGTGCTCACGTTGTCGGTCTCCGGCCGGACCTCACGGACGATGTATTCCCGCCGTGGGCCGAACACCGGCCGCCACACCCATCGGTAGGCCAGCACGCCCAGCAGAGCCAGGGCGAGGCCGATGAGCCAGGCACGCATCGCCGGGTCCCGGACCAGGTGATCGAGCAACCAGACGTGCAACGCGGTGAGCAGGAGCACCGAACCCGCCAGCGCCAGGTGCACCCAGCGCCACACCTCGTAGCGGTGCCCCAGCTTCTTGCGCAGCAACGTCAGTGTGATCAGCACGCCCAACCCCAGGGTGGCTCCGGTGGCCGCCCGGGCGCGACCGGGTGCCTGCCCGAGGTCGAGCAGCGCGACGTTGGCGGGGTCGGTGGCCACCACGAGGGCCAGGTGCGCGAGCACGAGTACCGCGGCCATCAGCCCGACGTAGCGATGCATGCCGAGCACGCCCTCGATGCCGAAGGTGCGCGTCAACGAGCGCAACCGGGACGGCAACACCACCGCGCAGACCAGCACGGAGGCGGCCAGCAGGCCCACCGCGACGGACAGTCTGGACAGCAACGAGGTGCGTTCCGAGGCGCCCAGGCCGAGCAGGAGCGGCGTCAGGAGGACGACGACGAACGCCGTCGCCCAGAGCGTTCGTGCCAGATGCCGTCGCATGCCGCGCACCGTATGGAGAAGACCGCGCAGAGTTGGCCAAACCTGAGAGCGTTACCGGGTCGTTGTCGCCGATCCGGCCACGAGACGCGACGAATACCCGAGGAAGAGAACTAATGGCGCATCGAATTACGCCGAACGCGACGTAACGCTCTCAGTGCCTGGGCGTGACCCATTCGGCCGGTCGGGTAGTTGTGCCGTTCGCAGATTGTCCCGAGCCGCACGGCGCGTAACTTTGCCGGTGATGCAGCAAGGTCAGCGACCGACGGTCCTCGGGCACCCGGTGCTCCTCGTGGTGCCGCTACGCCGTACAACGAGCCGGATACTTCATTCGGTACGCGAAGCGGGATTCACCACCCGAATCCTGGACACCATTCCGGAAGTGCTGGCCGCCGCCCGCTCGGGAACCCTGGCCGCGATAGTGCTCGACATCGCGCTGGCCGGGCCGGAACCGGCGATCCTGCTGGACGAGCTGCGCGCGGTGACGCCCCGGTTACCGGTGATCGCCCTGACCTCGCGCGAGCAACGGGAACAGATCGTGTCGCTGCTGCGCGGCTCCGTGGACGACTACCTGACCACTCCGTTCCCGGTCGAGG
Organism: Pseudonocardiaceae bacterium; assembly: GCA_050700515.1. Lineage (GTDB taxonomy): Bacteria > Actinomycetota > Actinomycetes > Mycobacteriales > Pseudonocardiaceae. The sequence continues at coordinate 2,601 of JBOHHD010000756.1, read as the reverse complement.
AACTGGTCAGCCGGCTGCGGCTGCGGATCCGCGCCCGGCAGCGCGGCGAGCGCACCGTGCTGCACGCCGGAGCGATCACCATCGACACCGCACTGCGACTGGTCAGCATCGAGGGAGAACTGATCACCCTCTCCCCCACCGAGTACGCGCTGCTGGTCGCGCTGGCCCGCCAGCCCGATAGCCCGGTATCGCAGAGCCGCCTGGCCACCACGGTCTGGGGCCAACCGAGAACCTCCAACCTGGTGGAGGTCTACATCGGATACCTGCGCCGCAAACTGGGCGCCGACCGGATCCGCACCGTCCGCAACGCCGGCTACATCCTCGAAGGCTGACCCCGGCGATCATCCACCCGCACCGAAGTCACACCCGATCCCTCCCACGTCAGGAGAGCCGGAACACTCTGCGTCCCCCTGCTGACCAGCCGAATCATTCCCACCGGTTGATAACCCGGCCAATACCCCCTCCTTAAACCCTTCATTCTCGGGCAGGTCGAGCGAAGGATTCGAAACCTCATCGGTATCAAAGAGGTCGTACAGGACGGTGCCGACGGTGAGTGCGGTCGCAACGGCGATACTGCTGACGATCGCAGCGGTCCCGATGGGCTTCAACGTGAGGATCGCGATGCCACCAAGGAGCAGAGGAATCATACCGACGAGGAAGGTGACGATGCCTTCGACTTTCCTCTCGTCACGGGTCTCAGGTACGCAGAGAAGAAATAAGAAGGCCAACAGGAAGGGTTGTACGCCAAGACCAACAGCCAGGAAGCCAAAAACTTTGGCCATGGGCCAGCCACCATCGGCCATACCATCGGAATCAAAGACTAGCAAGCTGACGAAAAAACCCAGAAAGCGATCATGAAATAGCTGAGGCCACCGAGCTTGCGGCGGCCGGACCGGTGCAGAGTCATGGCACCTCGCAGGAAAGCGTCGAAACTTAAGCATAACCGGAAGCTCGGCAGGTGAGCGGCCGCTCAGGCAAGTCGTTGATGGCGAACCCGACCTGCCGCGCCAGCCACGTCCGCAAAAAACTCAGAACGTCTCGAAGTCGAGGCTGGGAGTCAGTACGCCTTTCAGCGTTAACAATCACATCTTGACCTCGAGTCCGCCACCGAAGCCGCCCAGCCCGTCGGCGGCCAGGACGCGATGGCATGACACGATCACCGGGATGGGGTTCGACCCCATGATCGACCCCACCGCCCGCGCGGCGTGCTCACCCTCGGCCCGATCCGCCGCCTGCCGCAAGGCCTCCTCGACCGTCGCCCGGGTCGTGTCCGGCCGAAGCGCCCTTTTCGCTCGGGCCAGAAGCTCCTCGTCGATTTCGATGGTGGTCCGCTTCATGCACACTCTATGTACAGCAGACGCTGGCCCCAGCGCCATACCGGGTGCCGGATCATCCCCAGGCTGGACCGCCATTCGGAGCCTAACTGCGGTTTCGGACCCCCGTAGACCGCCATTCGGAGCCGAATGGCGGTCCGCTTCGCCGTTTCGGACCGGTGAAAGGAACGGTTGGTCGCAAGGAGGTGGTGCGGGCGCTCGACGGACGGTCGTTCGGGGTCAGATGATTCCGGGATGGTTGCGGCGGAGCCGCTCGCGCAAGGCCGTGTATCGGGCCTGTCCGGTGGGGGTGATGGTGATCCGCCGTAGCCCGCCCGGGTCCGCATCGGCCAGCGCCACCAGCTCGTTCTGGGTGAGCTCGGCGAGGGGATCGGCGAGGTAGCCGGGAATCGGGAGACCGCGGTCGAGGTAGTGGTCACCGGCCTTCGCCACCCCACCGCCGCACACTCGTCGAAGGGCGAGCCAGGTGAGCAGGTCTGGATCGGGGCCGCTCACTGATCACCGGCCATGGGCCGCGCCACCACGGTGACGACCCGAGGTGGCCTGGTGGATCGGGCCGCCTCGCGCCGCAACCGGCGCTGGATCTCCGCCACCGTCACCACTGACGCCAGCACCTGGCGCGGCATCTGCCCGAGACGATGCGCGGCACCCGACGGACTCCTCATCGACCGGCCCTCCTCCCGTGGAGACCGTGGCGCGGAGGGGACGGGGGGAGGGTCGCCGCCGCGCCACGATCGGCATTGATCAGACCGAAGGTCGGGGGGCTGTTCAACATCAACACTGGTGGGGGGGCAGGTTAGTGATGTTCGCTCTGGTGTGGTCGATCACCCTCGTGATAGAGCCACGGTGTGCAACGGCGCTACTACGTGGAGTCGATCACGCTGGCGGAGTGTCAGTGCCCTTGAAGGGGGTATCCGAATCGGCGATCGAACGCGGTGATTCCTGATTGTGTCATGTTGAGCTCGTGGCCCGGGTCGCCACCGTGTTCGGGATTCCCGCTGAGCTGCTGGGTTTTTTGGGGAGCGGGGTTACCCTGGGTCGGGCGGGGGCCACGGGGTGGAAGGGTGAGAACTGGATGGACCGCAGAGACTTCGGGGTGCACATCGCCGGGTTGACCCTGGGCATCGCGGGCGCGGCCGGTCTGGACCTGGACCGGCTGCTGGCCCTGCTGCCCCCGGCCGAGCTCGCCGAGACCCGCCAGATCGGTGTCGCCGATGTCGAGGTCATCGAGCAGCTCACCGCCGGGTTCCGCCATCAGGACTTCACC
>JBOHHD010000755.1:0-9645 GCA_050700515.1 Pseudonocardiaceae bacterium | reverse complement strand
GGGGGCGGGACCAGCCACTTTCATGATCACTTCCTTTAGACGGCCGGAGGGGTTCGAAAACTGGTGTTTTGCCAGGTCAAATCTCCTGCCTGATCACACGTCGTAGTAGAGGGCGAACTCGAATGGGTGTGGGCGCAGGCGCAGGGGATCGATCTCGCTCTCCCGCTTGAGCGCGATCCAGGTCTGGATCAGATCCGGGGTGAACACGCCGCCTTCGAGCAGGTAGTCGTGGTCGGCCTCCAGGCTGTCGATCACCGCGTCCAGGCTCGAGGGCACCTGCGGGACATCCTTGGCCTCCTCGGGAGGCAACTCGTAGAGGTCCTTGTCAATCGGCGCGGCCGGCTCGTAGGCGTTCTTGATCCCGTCCAGGCCGGCCATCATCATCGCGGCGAAGGCGAGATAGGGGTTACCCGAGGCATCCGGGCAACGGAACTCCATGCGCTTGGCCTTGGGGTTGTTCCCCGTGATCGGGATCCGGATGCACGCGGACCGGTTGCGCTGCGAGTACACCAGGTTCACCGGCGCCTCGAATCCGGGCACCAGGCGGTGGTAGGAGTTGACTGTCGGGTTGGTGAAGGCCAGCAGCGAGGGTGCGTGGTGCAGGAGGCCACCGATGTAGTGCCGGGCGATGTCGGACAGGCCCGCGTAGCCGGACTCGTCGTGGAACAGCGGCACCCCGTCGGTCCACAGTGATTGGTGGGTGTGCATGCCGGAGCCGTTGTCCCCGAACAGCGGTTTGGGCATGAACGTCACGGTTTTCCCGGCTGCCCACGCGGTGTTCTTGATGATGTATTTGTAGAGTTGCAGGTCGTCGGCTGCGTGCAGCAGGGTGTTGTACTTGTAGTTGATCTCTGCTTGCCCCCCGGTACCCACCTCGTGGTGTGCCTTCTCCACGGTGAAGCCGCATCCGATGAGATTCGTGACCATCAGGTTGCGCAGGTCGGCATAGTGATCGGTCGGCGGCACCGGGAAGTAGCCGCTCTTGTAGTTGACCTTGTAGCCCTTGTTCCCGCCGACCTCCTCGGTGCCGGTGTTCCACCAGCCGGCGACTGAGTCGACCTCGGAGAACGAGGCGTTCGGTGTGGTTTCGAAGCGCACCGAGTCGAAGATGTAGAACTCGGCCTCGGGGCCGAAGTAGGCGGTGTCGGCGATGCCGGTGGAGGCCAGGAACTCTTCCGCCTTGCGGGCCACGTTGCGCGGGTCCCGGCTGTAGGGCTCTCGGGTGAACGGGTCGTGTACGAAGAAGTTGAGGTTCAACGTCTTCTGTGCCCGGAAGGGGTCGAGGCGCGCTGTCGCGGGGTCGGGCTGCAGGATCATGTCCGACTCATGGATTGACTGGAACCCGCGCACTGATGAGCCGTCGAAGGCCAGGCCCTCCTCGATGACGTCCGCGTCGAAGAACGCGGCCGGAACCGTGAAGTGCTGCATGACGCCCGGCAGGTCGCAGAAGCGGACGTCGACGAACTCGACATCCTCATCAGCGATGTAGCGCAGGACCTCATCGGAGTTGGTGAACACCCTCGTTTCGCTCCTTCACGCTGTGCTGGTGGACCGAATGATCGGTCGCTCGATTAGGTGAACCTAGGAGGATGGTATTGCTGGAGGGTCACCCTTATGTTTCACCGAGGTTACGGGCAGGGTGATCGAAGAGAATCACGGCTGGCCGCATACCCTGGTCGGGTGACGAGATGGCCTTGGAGCTGGTCGTCCGGCCCTCCCGGGTTCCGGGAGAACAGTAGCGCGCAATGCCAGCCGGTCAACGGCTCGGGTTGCCCCAGACCGGTTGATTCTCTGCTCGTGCCAGCACCAGGAAGTCTTAGCGGCCGAAGTCTTAGCGGCCGGAGCCTCTACGGACGGCGCGTTGCACGTTGCGCATCTTGGCACCCTGGGGCATCGGGCCCTTGGGCATCGCGGCGGCGGCACTTCGGGCACTGAGGATGGTCAGTTTGTTCTCCAGCCCGTCGATCTGCGCGGCGTTGATGTTGCGCGGCAGTTTGGACAGGTGCCGCGACAGCTTGGCCAGCGGGATCTGGCCCTCCTCGTGGCCAACCGTGACGTCATAGATGGGGGTTTGCCCGACCAGCCGCGAAACCCGCTTCTTCTCCTGCGCCAGCAGCGGCTTGAGCCGGTGCGCGGCTCCCTCCGCGACCAGTACCACGCCCGGTCGTCCGATCACCCGGTGCACGGCGTCCAGTTGGGTGGTACCGGCGACGGCCGGCGTCACCTTCCATCGTCCGCGCAGATTCTCCAGCGCCCATGCCGCAGCCCCTGGCTGCCCGTCGGCCTTGGCGAAGACATTGCGCTGGACCCGCCGCCCGAAAATCATTACCGCGACGAGGGCACCCAGAAGGATGCCGAACGGCAGGAAGACCCACTGCTGGTCGAACAGCAAACCCAACCCGAACGCCACCGTTGTGACGGCCAGCAGACCGCCGATCATCAACGGCAGCAGAGCCTTGTCCTCGCGGCGCTGGACCTTGAATGCCTCGAATATCTGCTTCCGGCGCTGCTTCGACGCGGCGCGGCGCACCTGCTTGGCTGCCTTCGCCGCTTCCTTGTCCTTGGGCTTCTTCGCCGACGTGGGGGCCATGTCGCCAGGATACGTCCGAACAAATGCACTGATAAAGCCCACCACAGCGCTCAGCGGCCAGCAGACCGGCGTGCTTCAGCGGGCCAGCAAGCTGGAGGCTTCCTGCGCGGCTGGACCACCCCCCGCGAGGTGCGCGAGGGGCTCGGGCACCTGAGCGCCGCGATGCGCGATTGCTTGCGCGTACAACCGCCCCGCACGATAGGACGAACGCACCAAGGGCCCGGCCATCACTGCGGCGAAACCTATCTGCTCGCCGACTTGGGCATGTTCGACGAACTCCTCGGGTCGGACCCAGCGCGCCACCGGATGGTGTCGCGCTGAGGGGCGGAGGTACTGGGTGATGGTGAGGATGTCGCAGCCCGCTGCGTGCAGCTCGACCATCGCGGCCCTCACCTCGTCGGGCTGCTCACCCATGCCCAGGATGAGATTGGACTTGGTGACCAGCCCGCGGTGCCGGGCCTGACGCAGTACCTCCAGCGAACGCTCATAGCGGAATGCGGGCCGGATCCGCTTGAAGATCCGCGGCACCGTCTCCAGGTTGTGCGCGAGCACTTCGGGGGCGGCGTCGAACACCTCGGCCAGCTGCTCGGGCCGGGCGTGGAAATCCGGGATGAGCAATTCCACCCCCGTGCCGGGGTTGAGCGTGTGGATCTGACGGACGGTTTCGGCGTAGAGCCAGGCACCGCCATCCGGTAGGTCATCCCGGGCCACCCCGGTCACCGTCGAGTAGCGCAGCCCCATCGCGGCCACTGATTCCGCCACTCGTCGGGGCTCGTCACGGTCCAGCTCGGCCGGCCTGCCGGTGTCGATCTGGCAGAAGTCGCAGCGTCGTGTGCACGTCTGGCCGCCGATGAGGAAGGTGGCTTCACGGTCCTCCCAGCACTCGTAGATGTTGGGACAGCCGGCCTCCTCGCACACCGTGTGCAGTCCTTCCCGCTGCACCCGGCCCTTGAGCTCTAGAAACGCCGGACCCATCCGCGCTCGGGTGCGGATCCAGGCCGGCTTGCGCTCGATGGGGGTCTGGCTGTTGCGGACCTCCAGGCGCAACAGCTTGCGGCCACCGGCGGCGAGTGCTGAGGGTGCGGCTGCTGGGGATGGGGCTTCTGAGGGGGCAGCTTCCTGCGGCGTGACGCTCACCGGCCTGAGCCTACGCGGGATCCGGTGTCACGCCGGTCAGCTCGACGGTGCGTTCCCACAGCAGGACGGCGGTGCGCTCGTCACGCGCGGCGGGCTTGATGGCGGCGGTTCCCGGGGCACCGCGGGTCTCGCCGATACCGGTGGGACCGTAGTATCCTCCGCTTTGCACTTCGGCGGCCGTGGCCGCGTAGAGCTGCGGCAACGCCCCCTTGGCAACCCCCTGGGCAACCAGCTTGTTGCCCCACCTCAGCACCGGAACGAGCAAGCGGGAGCGCATCGCGGCGGTGTTGGCCACCAGTTCGGTGTCGGTGATACCGGGGTGGGCGGCGACAGCCAACAGATCCCGCCCGGCGGCCCGGGCCCGGCGATCCAGCTCGAAGGTGAACAGCAGGTTCGCCAGCTTCGAGGCGCTATATGCCGTGGCCGGGTTGTAGCGGCGCCGCTCGAAATTCAGGTCCTCGATGTCCAGCCCGCCGCGTCGGTGCGTGAGGCTGGACACCGTGACCACCCGGGCACCGGGAACCAAGGCGGGGGCGAGCAGCCAGGTCAAGGCTGCGTGGCCCAGGTGGTTGGTGCCGATCTGCAGCTCGAAGCCGTCCACGGTGCGCCGCGGCGGTGTGGTCATCACGCCCGCGTTGTTGACCAATACGTCCAGCCGGTCCCCGGTACGGGTGCGAACTTCCTGAGCGGCCTTGCGGACCGAGGCGAGATCGGCCAAGTCCAGCTGCACCAGCGTCGCATCGGCACCAGTGGCCTGAGACCGCAGCCGTTCCAGCGCCACCTGCCCGCGTTCCGGATCGCGGCAGGCCATCAGTACGGTCGCTCCCCGGCCGGCGAGCACGGTGGCGGTCTGCAGACCCAGACCTGAGTTGGCTCCGGTGACCAGCACCGTGCGGCCACTCTGATCAGGGATGTCGGCGGTGCTCCAGCCGCTCATCGCACAACCCCGGCGATCGCCGGATCCAGGTGCAGGGTCATCCCCGGGGGAGCGGCTGTCGTCGGGTGGGCGAGTTCGTCCGCACTCACCGGCAGGATGCCGTCCAGGGCGTCGAGCACTGCCTGGCACACCGCAGGGTTCACCTCTGCCACGGAGCACGTTCTGTCCAGCTCCGCGGTCAGCGAGGTCACCCCGGCGTCGACGATGCCGCAGGGCACGATCCGATCGAAAGCGGTGAGATCGGGACAGCAGTTCAACGCGAATCCGTGCATGGTCACGCCGCGGCTGACCCGAACCCCGATCGCTGCGATCTTGCGTTCCGGTCGGCCGGTCGCGGGGTCGGCCGGTAGCCACACCCCGGAGCGGCCGGGGATCCGCCCGGTGTGCAGCCCGAGGTCGGCGCATACGGCGATGAGTGCCTGCTCGAGGCGGCGCACGTAGTCAACGACGTCAACCGGCTGGGCGAGTGCGATCAGGGGATAGCCGACGAGCTGGCCCGGCCCATGCCACGTGATCTTCCCGCCGCGGTCCACGTCGATTACCGCAGCGCCGTCGGTGGGCCGATCGCCCGGCGCGGTCCGCCGACCTGCGGTGTACACCGAGTGGTGCTCCAGCAGCAGCAGCACATCGCCGCCGGTGCCCTCGGCGCGAGCCGTGGCCAGCTGGCGTTGCAGTTCCCAGGTCCGCGCGTAGTCGACAGTGCCGAGGCGGCGGACCTGAACAGGAGTCGTGGTGGCGCGGCAGGAATCGGTAGCGACGGTCACACCGAGGCAGGTTACGCTGCCGCGCCGCGCACGCCGAGCTCGGTGAGCACTGCTCGGGCCGCTCGTCTGCCACTGACCAGCGCCCCCTGGATCGAGGGGGTGGCCCGGTGGTCGCCGGCGACGAAAAGGCCGTCCCCGAGCGCCGCGTCACGCTGCAGTCGGTCAGGGGTCGGCGGCGTGAACGAGCACAGGGCCTGAGGTACCACCACGGTACCGAGATGCTCCCAGCGTGCCGAGTCTGCCCGGTAGACCGCGCCGGCCAACCTCCGTACTTCGGACTCGCCGGGAGCACCGGCTTCCGGAGTGCCCAGTACGGTCGAGGAGATCAGGTGCCGGTGATCGGGGGAGTAGGCAGGTGCGACACAGGTGAGCACGCTGGTGTTGACCAGCGCACTGCCGGTTGCGTCCAGGTGGATCAGCGGCAGTCGGGTGGGTGGGTGTTCGGCGACGTGGTAATAGGTCGTCAGTCCCCGCATCAGCGGCACGTCCAATCCGGGTAGCAGAGCTCTGGCCGCTGGGGGATCGGTGGCCACCACCACTGCCCGTGCCGTGATCTCCCGGTCGGTCGTGCGTACCCGGCCGGGCGCCACGCCGAGCACTGTCTGCCCGCAGTGCACCGTTCCCGGAGCCAGCCGGGCCGCGAGTTGATCCGCCACGGCCGCCATCCCCCGGGAGGGCAGCGTCGAGGAGCCGCGCACCAGACTGCGCCATACCAAGGTGAAATACCGGGCGGAGGTCGCCAGGTTCCGCTCGCCGAATATCCCGGCCAGCAGCGGCCGGAGAAACTGCTCGGTGGCCGGGCCGTCCAGTCCTGCGGCGGACAGGTAAGCGGCGGTACTGCGCTCCGCGCCGGCGAGCAGGACACGGACATCGCCCGTTGCCGCCCGGACCGTCATGCGCAGCACCGCGAGCTTGGCGGCCGGTGAGAGCAGCGGGTCCATCGCGGTGCGCCACGCCTGGGCGCGGGCCCGCCGTGGGTCCAGCAGGCGATGCAGTGTCCCTCCAGCGCCGCGTATCGCGACTCCGGGAAGGAACGCCCGCAGATCCAGTGCCCGCAGATCCAACTCCTGGTGCGGCGCGGGATAGCTGGTGTTGAACAGCTGGAAACCGCGGTCGAGTCGGAAGCCGTCGACGACGTCGGTGGCCACCCGGCCACCCACGGCCGGCGTGGCCTCCAGCACGGTGACCTCCAGCCCGGCGCGCTGCAGGTGGCGACTTGTGGTGAGCCCGGCCAGACCGGCTCCCACGACGACAGCGTCGATAGCCATGCCTACTCCAATGCCGCGGTCAGCGCCGCCGTCACGGTGGCGTGCTGGAATGGGTAGCCCTCGCGGCGCAGGGCCGCTGGCACCGCGCGCTGCCCACTCAGCACCATCTCGTCGACGAGCTCGGCGCCGCGAAGCAAACGCAATGCGAAGCCGGGCACCACCAGCAGGGTAGGTCGGTGCATCACCTCACCCATGGCCTGGGTGAACTCGGCATTGGTCACCGGTTGCGGGCCGGTGAGGTTGATCGGCCCGGACACCGTGTCGTTCTCCAGGGCGAAACACATCGCGCCCACCTCGTCGTCCAGTGAGATCCATGGCATGTACTGCCGTCCGTTGCCGAGCCGACCGCCCAGGCCGAGCGCGAACAGCGGCGAGAGCTGACCCATCAACCCGCCGGATGAGGAGATCACCAAGCCGGTACGGGGCAGGACGACCCGCGCCCCCGCTTGCTCCGCGGCCGCGGTCGCCGCTTCCCAGTCCCGGCAGACCTCGGCGAGGAACCCCTTGCCCGGCCCGGCGCTTTCGTCGACTTCGCGGTCACCGGTGTCGCCGTAGTACCCCACCGCCGAGGCATTCATCAGCACCGGCACCCGGCGCTCGGCAACCGCCGCGGCAAGCACCTCGGTGGGGCCGATGCGGCTGTCGCGGATGGCCTGCTTGCGTTCTCCGGACCAGTGTCCGGAGGCCATCGGCGAGCCACACAGATTCACCACGGCATCGACCCCGTCCAGGGTTTCGGGGTCGATGGTCGCCGTGGCCGGGTTCCAGCCGCGCTCGTCGGGAGCGCTGGGGCGTCTGCGCACCAACCGGAACACTTCATGGTCTGCCTGGCGCAGCAGCGAAACCAATGCCGTACCGATGAGCCCCGTCGACCCCGCTATCACTACGCGCATGCGATGATCCTCTCGGTTTATCGCCGACCGCGCGACCCCGAGCTGTGGTGATCACGGATCATCTTTGCCGGTGAGGAGATCGGCGGGGGCAAGTCGCAGCCACCGTGGGTGCTCAAGCAGTGCCAGGGCACGTTCCCGGATGGGTAGTGCCTTGTTTGGAGATCACTTTGTACTTTGGCTAGGTTTTCTTGCATGGCAAACCTGGAGGAGCTGCTGACGCAGCGGCTGGCGCCGGCATTCGAAGCGGTAGCGGGAAGGCCCGTGGACCCGGTGATCCGCCGCTCCCAGCATGCGGATTTCCAGGCCGACGGCGCATTGGCGCTCGCGCGCTCGTTGAGCACCAGCCCGCGCGATATCGCGGTCCAGGTTCTTCAGCAGGCCGAACTTGAGGATCTGTGCCCGGCCGTGGAGATCTCCGGTCCGGGTTTCATCAACCTCACCCTCGCCAACGAGGTGCTCGCCCGCCTACTCGCCGGGATCAACCGTGATGAGCGGCTGGGGGTTCCGCTCGCCGAACACCGTGAGACGATCACCGTGGACTACTCGGCTCCCAACGCGGCCAAGGAGATGCACGTCGGCCACCTACGGTCGACTATCATCGGCGATGCGGCGGTCCGGTTGCTGGAGTGGGTCGGGCACAGGGTGATCCGCCAGAACCATATCGGCGAGTGGGGCACCCCGTTCGGGATGCTCATCGAGCACCTGCTCGACATCGGGGAGGTCGAAGCAGCGAACGAACTCTCCGTCGGCGATCTCAACGGGTTCTATCAGTCCGCGCGGCGCAAGTTCGATGCCGACGAGGTATTCAAGGACCGGGCGCGGCGGCGGGTCGTGCTGCTGCAAGGCGGCGACGAGACCACGCTGCGGCTGTGGCGTACGCTGGTCGAGGAGTCGAAGAAGTACTTCCTCGCGGTGTACGCGCGGCTGGACGTGCGGCTGACCGGGGACGACTTCTTCGGGGAGAGTTGCTACAACGACCAGCTCCAATCAGTAGTCGACGAACTGGACAAGCTGGAGCTGTTACAGCTCAGCGAGGGTGCCAAGTGCGTGTTCCCGGCCGGATACCGGAACCGCCACGGTGACCCGCTGCCACTGATCGTCCAGAAAAGCGACGGAGGATTCGGCTACGCCGCGACTGACCTGGCGACCATCCGGCGCCGGATTCGTGACCTGCACGCCAGCCGGTTGCTCTACGTGGTGGGGCTGCCCCAGCGCCAGCACTTCGAGATGGTGTACCAGGTGGCGCGCGACGCCGGGTGGTTGGTGCCGCCGGTGCGGGCCGAGCATGTGGGCCACGGATCGATCCTCGGGGCGGACGGCAAGATCCTGCGCACCCGGGCCGGTGTCTCGGTCAAGCTCGTCGACCTACTCGACGAGGCGGTGGCCCGCGCCACCGCGGTCATCGCGGAGAAGAACCCCGACCTCGACGAGCAGACCCGGGCGGCCGTGGCCAAGGCGGTGGGTATCGGCGCGGTCAAGTACGCCGACCTGTCCACCGACCGCACCAAGGACTACGTCTTCGACTACGACCGGATGCTGGCGTTCGAGGGCAACACCGCGCCCTATCTGCAGTATGCGCATGCGCGGATCCGGTCGATCTTCCGACGGGCAGGCATCGAGCCACCCCGGGACGTCGACGAGGTGACCGTGACCGAACCCGCCGAACACGCCCTGGCGATCGAGCTGCTCGCTTTCGGGAAGGTGGTCGACGAAGTAGTCGCTTCGCTGGAGTTTCACCGTCTGGCCACCTACCTGTACGGCCTGGCCTCGGCCTTCACCGGCTTCTACGAGCGCTGTCCGGTGCTGAAGGCGGACAGCGAGGTCCTCCGGACCAACCGACTCGTGCTCTGTGAGCTGACCGCGCAAACGCTGGCCCTGGGCCTGGACCTGCTGGGCATTACCGCTCCCGACCGGATGTGAGTGCTGCTCGGGTGTGGTCGGGAGCGGATGCGGGTGGTTGTTATAGCCCGAGGTCGGCTTCGAAGGCGGCTTCGGTGAGGCGCTCCTTGATGGTGTTGAGGAAACGGGCGGCGTCGGCGCCGTCGACCAGGCGGTG
>JBOHHD010000754.1:0-3573 GCA_050700515.1 Pseudonocardiaceae bacterium | reverse complement strand
CCGGCTGGCAACTGGCCACGGCCGTGGCCAGTTGCCAGGTCCCCCTGGTGTCCACGCAGGTGGAGTACTCCCTGCTGGAACGCGGGGTGGAGCGTGAGGTGGCGCCTGCGGCGGCGTATCACGGAGTGGGCCTGCTGCCCTGGGCACCGCTGGCCCGCGGCGTGCTCACCGGCAAGTACCGCAACGGCACCCCCTCCGGCTCACGCGCGGCGTCACCGCTGCTCGCGTGCTACGTCGAGCACCACCGCACCGAACGGGCGGCGCGGATCGTGCAGGCAGTGGCCACCGCGGCGGCCGGGTTGGGCACCTCGCCACTGGAGGTGGCCTTGGCCTGGGTCCGGGATCAACCAGGGGTGATCGCCCCCGTCATCGGCGCCCGGGACGCTGCCCAGCTGGCCGGGTCGCTGGCCGCCGAAAAAGTGGAGCTGGCGCCCGCGATCCGGGCTGCGCTCAACGACGTCAGCGCAGTGGAGCTAGGATACCCGGAACGCCCGATCGGCTGAGCGATTACCGCATGGCGCCGGAGATGTCCGGCCGGCCACTTGGCAAGGGTGTGAGCTGAACCATGATGACCTTGGTTTCGAATCACCGGCAGCTCGGATGGATTCAGCGCATTTCCCTCAGCAACGGAAGGGGCTTCTCCGATGGGTTTCACCGGTAAACCACTCCATGCGCCGTGGACCGACATCGGTATCGGGGCGTACACCGCAGGTGTCGCGATGCTCGTGGCCGGTGCGGCAGGATTCCAGGAATCGGCGATGGCCACGGGTTCGGTACTCGCCATTGCGGTCGGCCTCATCGCCGCCGTACCCACCATCATTACCGGCCTGCTGGACCTGTTCGCCATACCCGCCGACGCACCCGCCCGGACCATCGGCTGGTACCACCTCGCTGTGATGGCCACCGCCACCGGCATGTTCGTCGGGACACTGCGCCTGCAACTGGGCGGCTATTCCGAGGGCGAAATCATCACGAGTGCGCTGGTGCTCGGCATCATCTCGGAGGTGTTGCTCATCGTCGGTGGCTACCTGGGCGGTGTGCTCACCTTCGTCTACGGGGTCCATGTGCAGAACCGCCGCGAAGCATCACTCGCCGACGCACTCATTCCCGGTCGCACGGGCGGTGCCGCCGAAGGCCGATGAGGACGGACCGTTCCCACACCTCCGCCGGCGCAGGGCAGCGTGGGGAACCGGGCACCGAACAACCATCCGCCCGGGGATGACGCGGAGGTGTCGCGTCGGGAATGCTAGGGGCCAGCCTTACCGCCAAGGAGGTCGGTGTGTTTGGTGCCCCGCGCGCGGCGTTCGTCGTTGCGTTGCTCGTAGCCGGGTTGGTCGCGGGATGCGGCAACACGGGTGGCGTCACTGATCAACAGAGTGATCTTCCCGGCGGTCCGGCCTCGGCCCCCTCGGGCGGTCCAGCTCCCGCTGGGACCGTCCTGGTCCTCGATGCGCCGGCCACCGCGGTGGTGGTCGACCCGCGCACCGCCGCGGTGGCCGTAGCGCTGGCCGATCCCCCGCGGTTATTACTGAGCACGCTGGACGGCGCAGCGCCATCGCGAGAGGTGCCGTTACCCGGCCCCGCTGCTGACCTCGGGTTCGCCGCCGAGGGCGGCTCGGTACTCGTCCCGGTGACGGTGCCGCCGGCACTGATCCGGGTCCCCCTGGAGGGTGGCGCGACGAGCAGAATCGATCTCGACGGTTCCCCGCGGAGCGCGGTCGTGCTCGGCGGACGCATTGTGGTCGCGCTGGGTGATCGGCTCGTGGTGCTCGACGAGGACGGGGCGCGGCGGGTCGTGGCAGGGTTCGCCGACGCCTCGCGGCTGGTCCCCACCGGGTCCAAGGTGGCTGTTCTCGACCGGGGTCGTACTGCGGTGAGCTTGGTGGATCCCGTCTCAGGCGAGGCCGGCCCCGCACTACGCGCGGGCAACGGTGCCGTCGAGGCAGTGGCTGACCGGTTCGGCCGGATGCTGGTGACCGACGTCCACGACGGCGAGCTGCTGATCTTCGCTGGTGATCCCCTGCTCATGCGGCAACGTTGGCCGGTGCCCGGCGCGCCGTACGGGCTGGCCTACGACGATCAGCGGGATCTGGCGTGGCTTACCCTCACCGCTCGCAATGAGGTGGTGGGGTTCAACGTGGCCGGTGGGGAACCGGTGGTCATGCACCGGTTCCCCACCGTGAACCAGCCCGATGCAGTCGCAGTCGAACCGGGGAGTGGACGGGTCGTCGTCGCTTCCGCCTCGGGTGCGGGACTGCAGGTGATCGACCCGGAACGGGTGGTGCGCTGAATGATCGAGACAGTTGACGGGGATAGCCTCGACTGGGATTACCAGGACTGGGAGTACCAGCCGCTGCGGTTACCGCGGGGCGTGTCCCGGCTGACCGCAGCCACCCAACTGGCTGTGCAAGCCGAATTCGCGGGCTGGGAGCTGTCCCGGGTACGGCTGTATTCCGATGGCACCCGCACGGTGTGGCTACGCAGGCGACGCACATCGGCAGCTCAGCCCGGCCTATCAGTCTGAAGCTGGTGGGAAGCCTGCCTGGGTAGCGCAGGGCCCGCACCGGCTGGGTGCGGGCCCTGCGAGTGAGCTAGGCCAGCGCGGTTCAGCTGCGCCAACCGTGCAAGCAGGCCTCAGATCACGCGGATCTTGTCAGCCTGCGGACCCTTGGGTCCCTGGGTGATCTCGAACTCCACCCGCTGGTTCTCTTCCAGCGTGCGGTAGCCGGTCGCCTCGATCGCCGAGAAGTGGGCGAACACGTCGGGGGGGTTGTCCTGGCCTTGTTGTTTATCTTGCGTGATGAAGCCGTACCCCTTCTCCGCGTTGAACCACTTGACCGTACCGGTCGCCATCTTCCATCTCCTTCTCGGGCCTTCTGTGCGGCCCGCACTGCGGGTGTCCCGGATCGCTGTCGTGATCACCCGGGGCGCTGTTGCACGCGCTGACCGGACACAACGAACGCCTGTGGCGCGCTTGCTCCACAGGCGTCCTTGGAACCAAGACTGCTACGGCGCAGACGTTAGCAGAATGTGAGCGTCGCGCTAGGGGTCAGCGGTATCTGATTCGTCGCCGGACCCGCGCGGGCCTCTCGCTCCGCCAGGTCTGCGCTGCCCGAGGAGCGAGGAGGCAGCGAGTCAACAGCTGCGTAGGAACCGGTCGAGGACGCGAACACCAAAGGTCAGCGCATCGACGGGAACCCGCTCGTCGACACCGTGGAACAACGCGGCGAAATCCAGATCGGGCGGCAACCGCAGTGGTGAGAACCCGAAGCAGCGCATTCCCAACTTGGCAAAGGCCTTCGCATCGGTTCCACCCGAGAGCATGTAAGGGATTGTTCGTGCTCCGGGATCCTCCTGCAGGATCGCGGCGTCCATGGCGGCCACCAGATCACCGTCGAAGGTGGTCTGCACGGAGGGGCTGTTCATCACCCATTCGCGGGTGATGTCCGGACCGAGCAGCTCGTCGACTTCCCGCTCGAACGCCTCCTGTCTGCCCGGCAGCACCCGGCAGTCCACCACCGCCTCGGCGGTCGAGGGGATGACATTGGCCTTGTAGCCGGCGTTGAGCATCGT
>JBOHHD010000753.1:0-3689 GCA_050700515.1 Pseudonocardiaceae bacterium | reverse complement strand
TGGGCGCTCGTGCGCCGAGGTCGTGGGTCATGCGCTCCTCGTTCCCAGCTCGGTCACGGCTCTCGACACGCTAGTCCTCTACAGGACTTGACGTGTCGAGGCCGTGTGCTACCTTCGAAGTAGTCCTAATGAAGACAGGAAGACATGAGGAGATGATACAAGGATGGCGATCAACGGGAGATTCCGGGTCTCCATGGGCGATGTGTTCCCCGCCGGGGCGTTCGTGGTTGGAGAGGTGGAGGCGGTGCGGGACTTCGACAAGTCCACCCCTGACCGGTTCGTGCAGGCCAAGGACAAGGACACCGGCGAACTGGTGTGGTCGGTGCCAGTCCTTGACGCCGATGATGCGGCGCCGAAGGGCGCCAAGACCGTGGTGGTGAAGATCAGCGCTCCGGTTCAGCCGGTGCCTCCGGAGGCGGTGGCGGGGTTGCCGTTTCGGCCAGTGGAGTTCGAGGGGCTGACGGTGACCCCGTATGTGGATGACAAGCGCAACCGGGTCGCTTACAGCTTGCGGGCCCGCGCGATGCACGCCCCGACCATGGGTATCAAGCTGGGGAGCAGGTCGGCCAGTGCGGACGCCAAGGCTGCAGCCTGATGGGTGCGGACAAGACGACCAAGCCAGACCGGCCGACGACGTTGATGCAGGCGCACACAGCGCTGGTGCATATCCGACCGAAGGCTAATGCGTCGCTGGCGGCGTGGAAGGCCTATTACGACAAATCGGTGGCGTTGTATCGGGAGATCGCTGAGATCGACAGGGGTCACCATCACGAGGCCCTCTACTGGGCGGATCGGGAGCAGAAGAGCGCCGACGAGATCACCGCGCGGATCAACGGCCAGAAAGTTCAGAAACCTCCCCGGCCGGACATACAAGAAAAGGAGTAAGGGGATGGGATTGGGACGTAGTTGGGCTCGGCTGGTCCAGCGACGGCGGGAGCGGAAACAGCTGCGGCGTCGTTACCAGCGAATGCGGGGGCGGCGAGTTCGTCTGACCTGGCAGACCTGCCGCCTCTGTGGGAGCGGATCATTCCTGCCGACCAAGGGTGACCGGCTCTGTGGAGGCTGCTTGAGCCTCCGGTAACCCCCACTGTCACAGAAGAACAACGACGAAGAAATGCGCACCGAGGGTGGTGCGGCGATGCCGCATGCCCTTGTTTTGAGTGTTTGTGACGTAGGCGCAGAAGCGGATTCTCATGGCTACCAACCGTGTCCGCTTCTGCGCTGTCCACACCAGATTCCGGAGTGAACAGTGAGAAGCATAGAACGCGTCACCGGTGCGGCACCAGCCCGGGGCACTTGTCAATTGAGATGTCCAGCCTGTCAGCGATTCGCCCGGCTCCAGCTCGGCGATACCCTCTGCGCTTCGTGCGCGGGTCGGCTGCCGCTGGAGTTCCCCCGCGCAGGGGGTGGTCGCTGATGCGCCCCGAGTCGTCGTCGCGGTGGGTGGATCTGGCCCCGCTGGAGGTGGAACGGCCTCGGCTGCCCTGGTGGACCTTGCTACCTCGCAAGCTGCTGCTGATTCTGAGCCCGATCATCGTCCTGGCAGTCCTGGTCGCTGTGGCGGTGTTCCTGGCCCGTCGGATCTGGCGTTACCCCCTGTTCGTCAGCGGTGGCGCCGGTCTGGCGTGGCTCATAGTCAGCTCGTCGTCCTGGTGGGCACCCATAGGACTGGCCAGCGGGCTCGGTATTGCAGGTGGGTTGTGGGCCTGGGCGCATCCGGACTCATTCGGCCGGATCGCGCTGCGACAGGCTCGGTCGGAGTGGCGCCGGGTGGTGGTCTACGCCGTGCGGTGGCGGCGGGTGATGTTGTTCTGCGAGCTGACCAAGCGCACCGGACACGGGCTGCACCGGGTGCATCACCCGCACCTTCGCCGGGTCCGTGCTGATGGTTGGCGTGATCGGGTCTCGGTGCGGTTGCTGCACGGCCAGTGCGCCCAGAGCTACGCCGCGCACGCGGAGGAATTGGCGCACTCCTTCGGCTCTCGCTCCTGCCGTGTCCGGGAGGACAAGCCGCGCCGGATCTGGCTGGACCTGGTGCACGCCGACCCCCTCGCCACACCGCTGCGTATCCCCGCCCTAGCCAACCCCAACACGGCAGTGGACCTGTCCCGGTTGGAGATCGGCCGAACGGAGACCGGCCGAGCGTGGCGGATGCGCCTGCTGGACCGGCACGTGCTCGTGGCCGGGGTCAGCGATGCGGGCAAGTCCTCGGTGGTGTGGGCGGTGCTGCGGGCGCTGGCTCCCTGGCTCCGGGCCGGGCGGGTACAGGTCTTCGGTATCGACCCCAAAGGCGGCATGGAACTGGGCCGGGCACCACGGTTGTTTCAGCACCTGGTGTGCAGCAACGGCACCGAGACCGTCGAGCTGCTCGAACACGTCGCCACCCTCACCCGCCAACGCGCTGAGGCGCTCCGCGAACAGCGCACCCGGAAATGGTCGGTGCACTCCGGGCAGCCATTGGTGTTGCTGGTTGTGGACGAGTTGGCCGATGTCATCGCCTACCTGCCTGACTCCGGGTTGCGCAAGCGAGCGAACGCGGCGTTGCAGTCGATGTGTCCCAGGGCCGGGCACCGGGAGTCTGCGTGCTCGGCCAGCTCCAGGACCCACGAAAGCAGATCATCGAGTTCCGTCATCTGTTTCCCACCCGGATCGCCATGCGCCTGGACGAGCCCGAACAGGTCGACATGGTCTTGGGCGGGGGGGTTCGCGACCGGGGCGCAGCCGCTCATGAGATCGCCGAGGACACCCCCGGTGTGGCTTGGGTCAAGCTCGACGGCCACCGCGAACCCCACCGCGTCCGTGCCTTCCACACCACCGATACCGACCTTGACGAGCTGACTGCCTATGTCACAGCGGGCCGGCTCGATGCCCCTCGTTCCTTGACCAGGACGGAGACCGCGGCATGAGCGCCGCTGTGGATCTGCTGGATGCCATCCGTGCCCATCTGGTCGAGTTTGAGCTGCCCCCACCGTGCTCGGTGCGCGTCTGCGTGTACGGACCGGAAGTCAGTGCCCAGCTGGCCAGCCGCGATGCCCCCGAGCTTGCCGTCGGACTGCTGGCCTGGGTCGACACCCTGACCGAGCCGACCGCCCGAGCCTGGCGAGTGCCCAGCGGCGATTCGGTGCACCTCTCGATCACCGGACAGCTTCCCACCGGGGTCCCTGTCCACGTCTACGGCGGGGTGCCGTTCACCCCCCATGGCCTTGGTAGCGACCTGGAACCTGATGGCAGGGCACCGGTCCTGCTGGTGAGCCTGCGTCACCTCGCCACACTGGGGGAGGTCACTCTGTGATGACCACCCATGAATCCGCCCCTGTCGACCTCACGCAGATGACCCGGGCGCAGCGGGCCGCGCTTCCGTTGAGTACCGAGGTGGCCCAAGCGGTCGCCGAGCAGCACGGTGTGTGCGTCCGACCCATGGCCCTGCGTCGCATCGAGCTGGGTACCGGCCGCGTCGAGGTCGTTCCCGTCCCCTGCGGCTCCACCCGACAGGACAAATGCCGCCCGTGCGCGGACAAAGCCCGGCGGCTGCGCATGGTCCAGTGCCGCCAAGGCTGGCACCTCGACACCGAGCCGATCACCGACCGGGCGCAGCACAGCGAGGAGCACAAGGATCTGCTGGCGGCCCGGGCTGATCTGGTTGCCGTGTACGCCGAGTGCCGCGAGGTCGACGACGAAGACACCTGCGA
>JBOHHD010000752.1:0-3722 GCA_050700515.1 Pseudonocardiaceae bacterium | reverse complement strand
CCCCGAGGAGGACACCGTGACCGACCCGACCGCCACCGAGACCGTCGAGTGGAACGAGTGGCTGCGGCGCTGGGACGCCCAACAGGAGGTGTACATCGAGTCCCGGGAACGCCGCTTCGAGGTCATGGTCTCCTTCCTCGATGCGCTACTGCCGCCCGATCTCCGCGCCCTGGACCTGGCGGCCGGTCCGGGATCGGCCAGCGCGCGGCTGCTGCGTCGCCTGCCCAGGTCGCGCAGCGTCGCCGTCGATGCCGACCCGGTGTTGCTGCGACTCGGCGAGGGTGCCCAGGGTGACCACGGGGGCCGGTTGCGGTGGGTCCAGGCCGATCTCCGCAACCCCACGTGGGTGGACGCCCTGGGCCAGGACAGCTTCGACGCGGTGATCTCCACGACCGCACTGCACTGGCTGACCGCACCCGAGGTGGCGCAGGTCTACCGCCAGCTCGCCGGGTTGCTGCGCCCCGGTGGCGTCCTGCTCAACGGCGACCTCCTGCCGTTGCCGGGCCGGCTGTCCCGGATCCGGGCCGCTGTCACAGCGGTCGACGAACGCCGGCAGGCCGTGGCGTTGGCAGGCGGGTCCCAGGCGTGGCAGGACTGGTGGGACACCCTGCGCAGTGAGCCGGTGCTGCGGGACGCGTTCGCCGAGCGCGACCGGCTGTGGCCTGACGGCACGGGCACCGGCCAGCGGTCGGTCGGCCTGGCCTTCCGTGAAGCGGCCCTGCTCGAGGCCGGCTTCGACGAGGTCGGCGTGGTGTGGCAGGACCTCGAGGAGCGCGTTCTGGTCGCGTTGCGATGACCAGCCACGGCCAACATCGCCGACTTGTACGCCTACCACCCGTCGTCATCGCTCTGCTCGTGACGACAGCGCTCGCGCTGGGGGGTCCTCGGACTCAAGAACGTTTTCGGTGACGTGAACGAGGACTTCTTCGAGCCCAGCGTCGAGGAGATCGTCAAGCGCGACCCCGACTACATGATCGCGCAGTTCGCCGCGGGGGCAGGCACACCGACCGCCAGCAGCGCTGTGCAGGTGCTGCGGGATCGCCCGGAGTTGATCAGCCTCGAAGCGGTTCGCACCGGACGCATCCTGCCGATCGAGTACAACTACACAGGACACTCTCCACGAGCGGTCGAGTGCCTCGAGAAGCTGGCCGAGCAGCTCAAGGACGCGGGATGAGGCGCCCGGCCAAAGCCCCGGGCCTCATTTCACTGCGGCGAGCCCCTGAGCGATTGTTTCGAGCCCCTCGACGGCGAGTGGCCCGCCGACCAGGTAGGTGAAGTTGATCGCGATGAGCCGGTTCTCGCGGACGGCGGTGAGCTGGTCCAGCGGGGTCATGCCGCGCAATGTTCGCTCGGCGTCGGCGCCGTTCTTGATGCTGGTCTCGGAGCCACCGAAGGTGAGCAGGATGACGTCGGGATTGCGGGCAAGCAGCTCCTCGGTGCTCACCTCGGTGACCCGTTTGTTCACGTCGGCGAACACGTTGGTGAGACCGAGCGTCTCGAGCACCGTGTTGCTCAGGGAGGGCCCGCCGTAGACCCGCACCTGGTTCTCGCTGACGTACACGTTCGCTGCGGTACGTGCCGCGCCGCCCTGGAACTGCGCCTCGACGGCATCGACCCGGCGGCGGAGATCGGCGACGGTCTGCGTGGCGACGTCCTCGGTGCCGAGGATCTGCCCGTAGGTCTCCAGCGTGCGGTAGATGCCGTCGAAGTCCGCGGTCGTGTCGCAACGCCAGGACGGGACGATCGAGTCGATTCCGGCCGCATCAAGATCGGCTGCGGGGGTGTCCAGTCCGGCGTAGCTGACCACGAGGTCAGGTTGTTGACCGATGATGACCTCCCGGGAGGGCTCGCCGTTGGTGGTGAGCTCAGGGATGTCGCGGAGTTCGTCCTCGTAGGGGCCCAAGGGTGCACCACCCTCGGCGGAGCGCGAGATGATCAGGTCGGCGGCACCGATGGCGGCCAGCGCGGTCGCGGAGTCGGAGGCAACCGTCAGCACCCGCTTGGCCGGCTGCTCGATGGTCACCGTGCGCTCGCAGCTGGGCACAGTCATCGGGAACTCGCCTGCCTGGTCGGCTCCCGCAGACTGGTCGTCACCTCCACATGCGCTGAGCAACAGCAGGCTGGCGACCAGCATCCTCCCGCCTGCGGTCAGCGGTCGCATCGGCGTGCGCATTCCAGCTCCTTCCTCGTGCAGTTGGCCAGTTAGGTGGACAGGGGATGGAAACGACGGACGAGGACGATCAGCAGCGGGGCGCCGACGACCGCGGTGACGATGCCCAGCGGGAGCTCGCGGGGCGCGAAGGCGATCCGGGCGAACACGTCGGCCCAGACCAGAAAGACGGCTCCGATCAGGGCGGCGACGGGATAGACCCGTTGATGCGCACCTCCCACGCACAGCCGGGCCACGTGCGGCACCACGAGGCCGACGAAACCGATTCCACCCGATACGGCGACCACCGCCCCGACGCACAACGACACCAGCGCGAGCGCCTGGATGCGGAACCGGGTGGGTGGCACCCCGAGCGTGCGGGCGGTGTCGTCGCCGATGACGAGTGCGTCGAAGCGCCGTCCCCACAGCACGAGTGTGGCCAGCACTACGACGACGACGAGCGCCGCGAGGCCGACCGATGACCACCGGGCCAGGCTCAGCGAGCCGAGCAGCCAGAACAGCACCGCCCGGGCTCCCTCCGGGGTGTCCGAAGCGAAGATCAGGAAGCTGGTCGCCGCGGAGAGCACGTAACCGATCGCCACGCCGGCGAGCAGCAGCCGGATGGAGGTGATCTGGCCGGCCACCCTGGCCAGGAGGTAGAGGGCCGCCGTCGCCGCCATGGCACCCACGAACGCGCTTGCGGTCAGCGAGCTCGCACCCACGGCGGCACCGACTCCGAACAGGATGGTCGCGGCCGCGCCGGTGGAGGCGCCCGAGGTCACCCCGAGGATGTAAGGGTCGGCGAGCACGTTGCGCACCATCGCCTGCAACGCCACCCCGGCCAGGGCCAGCCCCGCGCCGACGACGGCCCCGAGCAGCACCCGTGGCATCCGCACCAGCCACACGATGCTGTCCTCCGCCCCAGGCCAACTCACGGTCTGAGGCCATCCGATCAGGTGATAGGTCACGATCTGGGTGACGGTGCCGGGCGCGATACCCACCGGACCCAAACCCACCGCGACGGGCAATGTCACGATGAGCAGGGCGCCCAGGCCAGAAACCCAGAGCAGGGTGTGACGCCGCCGCCTGCCCTGATCGAGGTCATCAACCTCCGACGCCTCGGACGGCGCCAGGACCGCCGGGCCGGACCCCGTCATCGGATTGATGGCCACTCCTCCACAGTCACGCTGGAAGCCTTGGGTGCACTTGCCGTACCAGGTCCTCGACTGCTTACGTCTTCCGCGGCGTGGGGCAGCCCCCAGGGCCAGTGCTCTGGACCGGGTAGTGACGGCGACCGTGGTCATGGCCTGCCCCACGGGTAGTTCCGGCATGTGGCACCCGACCAGTGCCACCGAAGAGTGATCCTAACTACACGATAGTGCTAATTGCAATCCTATAGCGGTAACCCGAAGTTACAGATCTTCTGCTGGGGGCGCCTCGAGGGGGCCGAAGATCAGCTGCACGGAACCGAGCTCCGACAGCCGGCGGACCGCAACCTCGTAGACGGGCTCAAGGACCGCTGGGGTCAGCACGTCCTCGGTCCGGCCGGCGCAGACGACCTTGCCGTTGTCGA
>JBOHHD010000751.1:0-11254 GCA_050700515.1 Pseudonocardiaceae bacterium | reverse complement strand
CCCGGTGCCCCGCTCCTGTTCATGCTGCGCGACCCGGACGGCAACCACGTCGTCGTGGTGGAGGAGCCGCCCGCCTCCTAGATGGAGCCGAACTCGGGGCGGCCGCCGGGCCGGTATATGTGGGTGGCCACGCCCCGGTCGGGAAAGAGTCGGCGACTCTCACCGACGATGACCGGGAAGACCAGCAACCGGCACTCGTCCACCAAGTCGTGTTCGTGCAGCGTGCCCCGGTGGGCCCCACTCGGGCGCGGTCAGCGTGGTCGAGGCGACGTACTCGGGCAGCGTGTTGAGCCGGCTGGCGATCGGGTCGTTCGGGTCCGTCGCCTCCGGCCAGGAGGCGGCGAAGATGTCGTATCCGCTGGATAAGGGCGCAGCTGCGCGCCTGACCACCAGCCTCCCCGACCAGCCCTCCCCGCAGGACCGCGCGACTCGGCTCACCTCGGCTCGTCAGTAAGAGCAGCTGCACCCGTTCGCTCCGTACGAATGTTGGCGCCATATTGAGCCAATATGGCTTGCAATGGCGTCATATCGATGTCATTATGGCGCCATGGACCTCACCTCGTATGTCGATACTCTCCGCAATGAGCTGGCGGTGGCCGCCGAGGCCGGGGGGGACGATGCCCGTGTACTGGCCGAGCGGCTCACCGCGCCGCTGGAGTCGGCGATCCGCCTCGTCCTGTTGGACGCGCTGTCGGCGGCGGCGGATGAGATCACGCGCGATCTTGCGCCGGGCTCGGTGGATCTCCGCCTGCGTGGACGTGAGCCCAGTTTTGCCGTGACGCCCCCACCCCCCGATCACTCATTCGACGAGCCGGCCACGCCGGCGGTGGGTGTCGCGCCGCGGGCGTCACCGGACGGCGAGGAGGGCGCAACGACGCGGATCAACTTCCGCCTTGCCGAACACCTCAAGGGCCGGATCGAGGAGGCCGCCGGCCACGCAGGGCTCTCGGTCAACGCCTGGCTCGTCCGCGCGGCCGCAGCCGCGCTGGAGTCCGGCGACCACAGCGGCCGCTTCGATCGGCGCGCTCCGCAGCGCGGGCAGCGCTACACCGGCTGGGTGCGTTAGCACACCCGCGGCCTGACCCCACACTCCACCACTCAATCTCCTCAGCGAGGACGACCCGGCTAACCCATCCGGAGGGATTGCCATGCCCACCTTCGACACCCCAGAGCCGATTTCGGTTGTGATTGATCTTGCCGTCGGTGACGTCCGCCTCACCGCGAGCGACCGCGACGACACGGCCGTGGAGGTGCGCCCGAGCGACGGGTCCCACGAGCCAGATGCGCGGGCCGCACAGCACACCCGCGTCGAGTACACGACCGGCAGGCTGCTGGTCACGGCGCCCAAGCAGCGCGGTCTCGGCCTGTTCAGCAAGGTCGGGTCGATCGACGTGACGATCGACCTGCCTGCGGGCTCGCACGTACAGGGCAACGCCTCGGTAGCGGCATTCCGCTGTACAGGCCCCCTCGGTGAGTGCCGGGTCAAGACCTCGGCTGGGGACTTCCAGCTCGACCACACCGGCCCGCTCGATCTGAGCACCGGCGCCGGGGCGATCGTCGTGGATCACGTGGTGGGCCACGCCGAGCTCAGCACCGGGTCCGGACGGGTACGCCTACGCGAGATCGACGGCACCGCAGTGATCAAGAACTCGAACGGCGACACGTGGGTGGGTGAGGTCGCAGGCGACCTGCGGGTGCACGCGGCCAACGGTGACATTTCCGTCGAACACACACATGCCAGTGTCACCGCTACCACCGCCAACGGTGACGTCCGGATCGGCGAGGTCAGGCGCGGCTCGGTCGTCCTGAAAAGCGCCATCGGTGAGATCGAGATCGGTATCCGCCCCGGTACCGCCGCCCGACTCGACGTGTCCACGAGGTTCGGCCGGGTGCACAACCACATGGACCCGGCCGAGGGTCCCGAACCGTCCGACGAGACCGTCGAGGCGGGGGCCCGCACCAGCTACGGCGACATCGTGATCCGCAGTTCCTAAATCCCTGGAATGGATTCTTCGCAAGGAGGTGGGATGGCAACCGTTATCCCACCCGACCGGCGATTTCGGCGACCGGCCTACGGAAGTCGTTCGGCGACAACGTGGTCATCGACAACATCAATCTCACCGTTGCCGAAGGAACGATCTTCGCGCTGCTCGGCCCCCATGGCGCAGGCACGACCACCATGATGCGGATCCTGTCCACCCTGATCCCCGCCGACCACGGCGAGATGCACGTCGCAGGCCACGACCTCGGGAAAGATCCCGACGCGGTGCGCGCCGCGATCGGGGTCACCGGCCAGTTCTCGGCGGTGGACAATCTGCTCACCGGCGAGGAGAACCTGCTCCTGATGGCCGACCTACATCACCTGCAACGGCGCGAGGACCGCCGCCGCACCAGGTGGCAGACCATCCGCGACCTCGTCGCCGACGGCGTCACCATCTTCCTCATCACCCAGTACCTCGAAGAGGCCGACCAGCTCGCGCTCCTCGACCACGGAAAGCTGGTCGCCGAAGGCACCGCCGACGAGCTCAAACGGCTGATCCCCGGCGAACACATCAGCCTGCGGTTCGCCGATCCCGCCAAGCTCGACGCGGCCACCCGCGCCTTCGCCGGATCCACCCGCGACAACGAGGCGCTCACCCCGCAGATCCCGGTGACGGCGGGGTCCGCGCACTGCGGGCACTGCTCAACCCGTTCTTCGGCAGTGGCTTCGTCCCCACCGACTCGATGCCCGCCGGACTGCGCTGGTTCGCCGAGTACCAGCCCTTCACTCCCATCATCGAGACCCTGCGTGGCCTGTTGCTGGGCACCCCGATCGGCAACACCGCGATCATCGCCACCGCCTGGTGCGTCACCATCGTCCTACTCAGCTACCTCTGGGCGACAAGACTGTTCAATGGTAGATATCGCGGCGGTGCCCAACGCGCAGCACGAGGACGATGAGTTCGTCGTCGTGGATCTCATAGACGATGCGGTAATCGCCGGTGCGAACTCGCCACTCACCCTCCCCGCCGACCAGCCGGGTTGCCACCGGAGGTCGTGGCTCGTCCGCGAGAAGTTCGATCGCCGCTTGGATACGTCGGCGGACCTGGGGATCGAACTTGCGAAGCTGACGTTTGGCGGACGGCGCCAGGGTGACGCGATAGGTCATGTCAGGCCGAGGTCAGCTTTGACTTCAGCCCAGGGAATCGGCGCCTCGCCCGTCGCCTTCATGTCGGCGCGGGCTTCGGCCGCGGTCCGAATGTCAACCATGTCCTCGGCAAGCTCAATGAGGCGATCCAGGTCGTCGGCATCGATGATCGCAGCCACCCGCCGTCCACGGCGGGAGAGATAGACCGGCCGATGCTCCGCCTGAGCGCGATCAACGATCGACGCCAGCTGGCTGCGCGCTTCGGAGAGGTTGAGCGGTGCGCCATGAGACATGCGGAAAGTGTACAGCTAATCTGTCTATTGTACAACTCTGTGGCATTATGTACAGGACGGGCAACTTGGCTGAGTTGAACGCATCGACTTCGAAGCTACTTGAAAGTACTTCACACTCCACTTGGTCGACATGAAACCACGACCAAGTGGAGGTGGACGTGGACGAGACCGAGCTCAGTGCGACGGTGACCGGCGGATGACTCAAGCGGAGATCGGTCTAGCCATCGCCAACCCGGGACAGCCCCAATACGACGTCGAACCGGTTCCCGAGGCCACCCTTGATGACCTCGACGGCGCAGCTGTCCTCAGGGCGCTGCGAACTCTGATTGCGGAGGGTGTGGTCGAGGCTCAGGGCGACCCGAAGAGTCCACAACGTACCTATCGCTGGGTGGGAACCAGCTAGTTCAGTACTATGCCTGCGACGATCAGCCCGCACCGGCGTTGATCAACCACTTCACGCTCGCGCGGTTGCCCGTGGGTGCTCGCAGCCTCGGTGCCGCGTGCGTCGGCCGGTATGCTGCTCGGGTGGCGAAGGCCTCTGAGATCGGAGTTCGGCTCACCACATGGGAAGCCCGGGTGGAGGAGGTGGTCGCCGACGCCACAGCTGCCCGCCACCTGGCCGTTGCCCGCGACCGCGACCTGGCCGACCTCGGCGTGAAAGTCGATGCGAACCGGTCAGCCATCAACGCCCTCGGCGTCCAGACCGCCGCCCGCTTCGACCGACTCGACCAGCGCTTCGACAGACTGGAACAACACGCCAACGACGGGTTCATCGAGATACGCGGCAAACTCGACCAAGCCGCCGCAGGGCAACAGCAGATCACCGACCTGGTCACCCCCTTCATCGCCGGGCAGGACGACCAGTAACCGACGGCCCTGCAGCAACGCCAAGAAGGAACTCGGCGACAGCTCGGGGGAACCCGCCGGAGCTCAGATATGCCTGCCAGGCGAGATCGAACTCATCGACGAAGTGCTCGCACTCGGTGCTCGCACTCGCTTCCCGGGCGGCTCTGTTCTGGAGGTCCCACGGTGGGACCGGTGCCGGCAACGGCACACCGCGTCCGGCCGCGGCCGGCACGTCTCGGAACCGCATCGGCAGTAGCAGCCGAGTGCGCCGGACAGAGGTCGGTGCCCGCTCGTCCCGCCAGCAGGTCGCGCTCGAGGGCGGCGTCGGAATTCCAGGACGAACCGGTGCAGACGACCGTGTCGGTGGCCATCTCGGTGTTGTCGCGGAGAAACTTCAGCGTAGAGGTCCAGCCGGGCACTCCGCTCACCTCATCCAGCAGCCACACCCTCGGTCGGGGCCCGACGGAGCGGGTCAGCTCACGACTGAGGACCGCGACGCGGTTCAGATCGCGGGATCGCATTCCGTCGGCAGGAAGGTAGATCACCTGGCGGACGTCGATGTCATCGCGGGTGCACAGCGCCAGAATCGTGTCCTTGAGCAGCACAGACCTGCCGAGGTCCCCGCAGCACGACGGGATTGTCGCTGCGTGGTGACTACAAGCAGTCCGAGTACGGCAAGGTGATCCTGCCACTCACCGTGATCCGACGGCTGAACTGCGTGCTGGAGCCGACCAAGAACAAGGTGCTCGCCGTGCACAAGCAGTACGGCGACCGCGACGCGATCCTGCGGGTGGCAGCCGGCGACCCGGCCTACAACACCTCGCCGCTGACCTTGCAACGGGCGCTGGCCGATCCGACGACGATCGCTGATCAGTTGCGCGCCTACCTCGCCGGGTTCTCCGAGGCCGCCCGGGACGTGATCGAGAAGTTCGAGTTCGACGCCCAGATCACGAAGCTGGCCAGGACGAACCTGCTGTACCTGGTGGTATCGAAGTTCTGCGACCCCCAGGTGGACCTGCATCCGGACAAGGTGTCCAACCTGGAAATGGGCTACTTGTACGAGGAGCTGATCCGCCGCTTCTCCGAGCTGTCCCACGAGACTGCCGGAGAGCACTTCACCCCGTGCGAGGTCATCCGGCTGATGGTCGACCTGCTGCTCACCGACGAGCCCGAGCTGCACCAGCCGGGGATCATCAAGACGCTGCTCGACCCGGTATGCGGCACCGGCGGCATGCTGTCGATCTCCGAGCAGCGACTGCGCGAGCTGAACGTTGTGAAGCGTCGCACGCACGCTGCCCCGGTCAAGGCCGTTGACGCACCGGAACCCACAGATTCTCGACACTACCCACCGAAGCAGTGAAGTTCTGGTAATTTGCCTTAGAAAAGGTTCTGGCAACTCGATAGAAGAAATCAGAGAGAATACCACCATGACAGGATGGAAAGGAAGTCTGATTTGGATGGCCGCAGTTTTGTCGGGCGCTGCTGCGGTCGGACTTGGACTGATGGTATTGCTGGTAGATTTAAGTACTGCCGCACAGGCGGGTAGTGTGACCGGCGCTGTGGTCAGCCTGATCGGCCTTGCATTATCGGTCAATAACTTACGACAGCAGTCAGGCAATTCCGGCGCCGGTGTGACGATAACCGGCGACAACAACACAAACGTTATTAGAATTGACAGTTCCCCTCTGATAATTTTCGGCATCATAATTTTAGCAGCAGTCGGCATAGGCATGGTAATCCTTTTCTCGACCCAGCAACCTCCGATCACCGAGACTCAGCAACCCCCGACCACCGAAAGAAACGGGGAAATCCAGGAAAATGGTTCCATATCGGGATTATCAGAGCCGAACGTGCCTTGTCGTCGAGGTTGTCAGGATCTACAGCTCAGCGAGGGCCGGGATTTTGATATCGAGACCTGGGGTACCGCCGATGACACTTCCAACGACATCGTCGTGGGAAATAATTCCTTGCAGAATTACAAGATACGGCCCCTCAACGGCGCCGGAATCCAGCCTATTCCTAATATACCCGCTGGAGCGCTCGATGCAGCAGACTGCCCAACCCAGGGTTACTCCACCGGTGTGATCCCTATTCCTCCCACCGTCCCCTTCTGCCTACTCACCGCCGAGGGCACTCGCGTCATGCTCATGGGCCAGGAAGCCTTCAACCTTCCATTCCGTGCCTTCCTGACCTCCACGCTTCCCCACTAACGACTCAGTTTCTAGTAGGGCAGCCACCTGGCGATTGCTGTACCACCGCGGCGAAGGCCGAAGCGCGGGCCACGACTACCTGATGCAGCACTCTGCGGAGCCGACTGGCTCCCCGAAATCGACCCACCACAGCTCACCTCGCGCTACCACTCCCAGGCACCCTGGTCGATCAGGCGCCGGCCGGTACCGGCGCCCAACCTGATGTCGAGCTCGTCGACCAGCTCGTTCAATTTCCTGGTCACCGGGTCCTCACTCTGAACATTCAAGAATTCCTCGATCGCCCTGGTGTACAGTGGGGACCGGTTAAGATCCAGCATCGACGCCATGCTGTCGGCTCACTCAAACAATTCATCGGGGACGAACATAGCTACCTTCATTAAAGCTCAGTATAATCAGTAGTACCCGGCCGGGCGTTGCGGTCATTCGCAGCACTGGTGCTTTGAAAGCTCTACCACGCGCATATCGCTGGGTATGGGGTTAGGGCGTACCGCCGTTTCGGGGGTGGGGGGTGGGTTGGCGGCCCAGGGAGTCCAGATCGCGCCGGTAGGCCTTGTTGGCGGCCAGCTCCTGCTGGGTGCTGGTGCCCTCGATGAGGTGCTGGGTCACCACGTCACCGAGCTCGTGCAGGACGTCGTGGCGGTCCTTACCCTCGGCGGTCAACCGCTGGGCGGCCTGCCACGCCTCGGGCGGATCGTTGTTCCAGAGCTGGGTCGTGACGATCTCGTGGGTGATCAAGTGCATCTGCGGCCACACCGCGTCGATGAGCGCGGTGAAGTCCGGCTCCGGGCCACCGAGCAGCTCGTGGTACTCGGGATGCTCTCCGACGATCAGCAACCAGCGCTGCGTCTCGTCGTTCGCGTCGAGTTCGGGGTAGTTCTTCTCGCCGATCCGGACGCCGAGATAGGGCATCGCGAACGTCCGACGGTCCACGACGGCTCCCACCTCGGTGACATCGGGCACCTTCTCCCCCGGGCCCGCCACCCAGGACTTCATCGGCCCGGCGCGGTATGGGTCGGCGTAGGCGGCGGGGAACTTCGCGCCGAGCTCCGTGACCGCCTCGTCGAGCTCCTGGCGGGCCCATTCGGGCAGATCGCCCAGCTCAGCGGCCCAGCGCACCCAGGCGGCCACCACGCTGGGCATCGCCGCACGCTCCAGATCGGACAGTGCCGCCTTCAGAGGCAGCCAGGCCATCAGGAAGACCTGGGTCTTCATCGGGCTCACCCGCAACGCCCGGCTCTGGTCAAAGGCGCAGCTGTGGCCGATGATCAGCTCGACACAGCGGGCCGTCATGTCCCGGTCGGGCAGCTCCGCCCCGTGGGTCGAGGCGAGGAAGTCGGCGATGATCCCCGCCCGCTCGGCCGCGCCGAACTCCACCGCCTGCGATTGTGCGGGGGGCAATACCCGCAGCCGGGCCAGCACCAGGGACCTGGTGAACAAATAAGACTTGCTCAGTGGCGGATCGGAGGTCATGTCGGTGGCCACCAACGCCGCCTCGACGATGCCGCGCGCCACCGCCGGACTGATCGCCCGCAAGGTCAACCGACGCCGCTGCACATCGGCGGCGACACCCTTCAGCGCCTCCTCCAGGGGGCCGGCGATGAAAGCGTCCGTGGCGATCTCGCCCATGTTGTGCTCCACCGCCACGACCATCGAATGTCGTTGCCCGCCACGCTCGAAACCCAGTAGCACACAGGTCTGGTCCCCGTAGATGTCGCCGTAGGCCCAGCAGCCCGTCACCCGCAGCCCGCCCAGCTCCCCTGCCCAGACGGGCTCAGGAACTCCGCGCGCCGCGAGCCGGTTGGCGGCCGCCTCCGCCTTGGCCCGCTGCCGGTCCGTACCCAGCACGGCGAGCACTCGCAATATCCCCACCGCGGCCGTGGTACCGGACCGCTCGGCGTAGTCGATGAAGCCCTCTCCGATCACCACCGGCGGGCCGACGTCGGTGGGACTGGTGAGCAGGCCGGACCAGGCGGCGCTGACCTCGGAGAGCAGAATTTCCGCCGGTAAGGGGTCCCGCAGCTCGGCCAACGCCGCCTCCGCGGCGTTCAGTAACCGCTCGAAGGACCCTTCCAGGTCGAAGTCGGGGTGCCCGGGCCGGGCCGCACGGCCGTCATTCGAGGGATTCACAGGCGAGAGACTGCCAGAACGGCTGCGCGACCCGTGAGTGGTGATACGCAGTTCCGGCTCGTCGGCCACCAGCAGGGCCACTCACGGGGCGCGCAGCGCCAAGTCGACGAGCAGGACGGGGTGGTCACTGCCCGCGGCGAGGGCGTCGTCGGCCAGGGATGCGGAATCGAGCACCTCGAAGTCCGGAGTGGCCCATACCTGATCCCGGTCCCCGATCAGCACGCCGGTCAAGCCGTGCACCGGTTCCGGACCGACCAGCGGGTCCTTGCCGTCCAGCGGATCACCGTAGTCGGTGTCGACACCACGGTCGATGCCGAAGATGACCGGACCGGACACCTCGGCCAGCCAGTTCGCGATCCCGGTGTGAAACGCCCGCTGCAAGGCGACGGCGGGTGCGCTGGCGCGGGGGCGGGCGTGGAAGCTGCAGGCGGTCAGCAGCTGCCCGCTGGACAGGGCCACCCGGGCCGCGACCGTCCGCCACAGCAACCCGGGTCGAGCCGGATCACTGACGTCGAAGGGGGCCTTGTCCAGCACGTGGGCATCCAGCAGGGCGGTGGTGGGGACGCCCAGCACCGCGCAGCCGAGGCGGTACTCGCTGCCCCGGGGGTCGGCCACATCGGTGGACAGGGTGCCCCAGGAGAACAGCCTCGACTTGCGGTGCATCCGTTCATGGGCCGAAGGGTGGGGCAACAGCGCGCGATAGACCGGCCTGTTGATCTCCTGGAGCAGGGCGATGTCGGGCTGCAGCCGGCGGAGCAGGTCGATCTTGGCGTCCAGCAGTCCGGTCGGCCGGGAATCGACGTTCCAGCTCACCACCCGGATGCGCACCGCTGGCCTCCTCGCACCGTCAGGTCACGGTGTCGGTACCCGGAGCCCGGTGCTCCCCGACGCGGTGAACTTCGGGGACGAATCCCCACACCGAGCCAAGACGCCCCGGCTCGAAATCCGCACCGGCACGCTTACGATAAGACTCTTCGAGCACTTCGCGCGCGTCGAGACCTTGGGTCATCGCCAGGCACGGTGCCCGGTAAGCGCAGTTCCCGCAGTGTTCCCACGAGGGATTCGGATAGATCCGCGGCGGTGGGTCGATCATGTCCTGCAGCTGGCGGGCGAGGGCGATGCCGTGGCGCTCGATCTCCAGCTCGGTACGGGGGATGTGCGTGCGGCGAAACGACCCGGTGCCGCGTTGGGTGACGATTCCCCCGGCTCCCGGCCACGCCCGGACCTCCACCTCCGTAGACGCACTGTCTCCGGTGACGCGCAGTTCATTGTGGATCGTGCCTTCGAGCTTGGCGAGAAAGCCCAGTTGCCACGCCCAGCAACGGGCCAGGCCCTGGTCGTCGAGCCGGAGCCGGTCCAGCTCGGGCCACTGCTCGTCGGTGATGATCCGGTGCTCGACGAGCCAGTACAGCTCGTGATCGTCGATCACTATCAGGCCGACCCGGGTGCGGTACTGCAATGCCCGCCCGTTCGGGGTGACCAGGCCCTGCTCCGGGTCGGCCGGGTCGGGTACGGCCACGTCGAACTGCGCCGCGACCTGTATCGGCGTGAAGCGATCGGCCTGCACCGCCCAGTCGAAGTAGCGTTCCAGCAGGCCGGTGCCCAGTTCCCGGTGCTCCTCCCAGTCCTGGAGCTGCTGCGTCGACAGCTCCCGGTGCTGCGCGTAGGCCGTCCGGTGCCTGCGCATCGCCTTCTCGAAACCCGCGACGGCCAGCGGCCGGACGATCGCGCGGTTCCAGTCCCACATGCCGGGGAAGTAGTAGACGTCGAGCGCGTCGTGGATCGCTTCGTCGAAATCGAAGATCCGGGTCGGCGCGACCGGCTCGTAGTCCTGCCGTTCCCGCGCGCCGAGGTCCCACGCCCGCCGACAGCGCCGGAACAACTCGTTCTCCCATGGCCGCGACACGTAGTGCGTGCTCACCCGGAGTACCTCCTGGCTCACCCGAAGCAGGAATTCCGAGGGTACCGCCGCATCGCGTACTTCGACGGCCCAAAGACCTGGAACCGGCCGTCCGACCAGCCACCACCGCGACTTCGGCCGAGTCGTCATCGCGGATCAGCGCCACCGCCGCATCGATCTGCAGGGCCAACGACTAGGCGTCCAGTTGCTCCAGGTAACGCTGGACGCGGAACTCGTCGGCGAGACGGCGCAGGTCGCCAGGCAGCGCGGTGAGCGGACGTGCACCAACCGCCAGAGCGGTCCGTCCCGCCTCACCGGCTTGCTCCAGCTCTCCGAGGCCGAGGTAGGCCGTGGCCAGCGCGGTGCCGCCAGCAATGCGTCGCATCGGTAGCTTCTTCGCGTCGAGCGGCGTCTGAGGTCATCGCGCTCAGCACATGGGCACCCAGTGACTTGTCGCCGGCATTGTGTGCGGCTCGCAAGGCGGTCAGGTAGTAACCGCCGTGCTCGGCGGTGTGGAGGAGGTGGGCGACGGGCTGGAACGGGGCGTTGACATAGGTGAGGTTCGCTGCGCCCCCACCTTGCTTGCCATCGATCTGACGGAGCTGAAAAATCGTCTCTTCGACCCTTAGGCAGTGTAAAGAAATAAGTTATATTTTTGATGTTGACGTGATGGTGTAGTTCCATTCGCCGTGGAATGCGTGTCTCTCGATGGGAATGGCGTTCTTCTGTTTGTCGGTGAGTTTTATCTTGG
>JBOHHD010000750.1:0-3096 GCA_050700515.1 Pseudonocardiaceae bacterium | reverse complement strand
TGCACGGCTACAGCACACTTTCGCCGATCACTGAGGGATCCGAACGAACTCAGGGGGCGAGACCGCATCCTCTCCCCCGTTCCGACCACGGCAACCCCCCGCTCCAACCCGCAGTGTGATCTCCCCTTCTTCCGAGGATCATCGCCAGACCCGGACCCGCGAAGACCCCAGAACGTCGTACCCGTCGGCTACCCAAGTCACAACGCTCCACAATCAGCGAACCTGACGTTGCCCTGGCCTATCGGCTAGGACGCCAGCTCCAATAATCCCCGAACGATTGCGTCGAGCGTCTGCGGATCGAGTGCAACCGCGGCCTTCCAGGTCGAATCCAAGCTGATGACAACGCCGTCTTGGGCGTTCCGCCACATCACGATCGTGCACGCCCCGCCATGGAGATGGTCTCGACCAACCACCACAACCCTGCGGGCATCAGCAATCGACGACCACTGCTCTGGACGCTCGGACGTGCGTTTCCTCATAGCCGAATACTAACGGCCGCATGGCAATTTAGCTGACACGTAGTTGACAAGAAGTGGCTGACTCGTAAGCGGTTGGTAGCATGGATCACGAACTGAGGAGGTGGCCCCCATGTCGGGCACACCAATTGGTGTCGGCGAACGGGTAGCGGTTCGCCGCAAGCTGAGCGGACTGACGCAGGAGCAGCTGGCGAATCGGGCGCATGTGTCGGCGTCCTTGCTGCGCAAAGTCGAGCAGGGCAGCGTTCCGGCCTCCTCGGCGTTCACCTCGGCGGTAGCGAAAGCGCTCAGTATCAGTGTGAGCGATCTGCTGGACCTTCCACCACAGCCACAGAATCACGACGACAACCAGATGCTCACCGCCATCTCGCCACTACGCCGGGAGCTGATCACCTACCGCCAGCCGCCGCAGAACGAGTCTGGGCGCACTCTTGACGAGCTGGCAGTGGCGATGGTCGAAGTGTCCCGGCTACGTCATGCGACGGACTACTTTCGTCTCGGGTCGATCCTGCCGATGCTGCTGGCAGATCTGCTGGCCGCCACCCATGATCTGACCGGCTCGGATCGAGAACGCGCCTTCGGACTCTTGGCCGAGGCCTATGACGCCTCCCGAGAATTGGCTTACTGCCTTGGGTACTCGGATTTGAGCAGCCTTGCGATTGATCGCTATGAGTGGGCCGCTGCGCAGAGCGGTGACGGACTATCGCTGATGGTAGGCGATTATCACCGAGCTGGCGAGTTGCTGTGCTTGGCCGATCACGTCACCGCATCGGCCCTTCTTGAGCGCTCCCGCTCACATCTTGAAGTTCACATCGGCCGGGCGGATGTTCCGACTCTGGCGATGTATGGCAATCTGCATCTCAAGTCCGCTCTCGTCGCGGCCCGAGCAGGCAACCGGATCCACGCCGACGAGCACCTGAAGGAGGCGAGGGAGACCGCAGAACGAATAGGTGCAGACCGCGATGATTACCGGTTGTGTTTCGGGCCGACCAACGTCCGGATCTGGTCAGTGGCGCTCGCCGTCGAAGCCGGTGATGGGCCTGAAGCCGTCAAGCGGTCCCGAGGTTTTCTATTGCCTCCGACGGTTCAACGGGAACGGGCCGGGCATCACTGGATCGACCTCTCTCGTGGTTACCTCCTTGCCGGTGACCGTGAGGCGTCTCTGGCGAGTCTGATGACAGCTCGCCAGATCATCCCGCAACGAACACGATTCCACCGCACCGCAGCCGAGACGGTGCTGAGTCTCGCCCGGGCCGAACGGCGGCGTTCCGACATGCTGCGCAGCTTCGCCTCCTGGATGGGGCTCAACGCCCTGGCATAGCAGCCAAATTCGCCGGTAACCCCGAATCGCTCACCATGCCTGCTGTCGCATCCACCGGAGCGGTCGTACTGCCGGGGTGGCGGTCACTACGGCAGACGAAACAGGAGACATGGAGACCTGCCCAGCGCCCAACTTTTTGGTCTGATCTTGAGTCCGGCTGTTCACACGTGGCTGGCCCCGGGCCGGCACGTCGCACGGCTGCGATAGCGTCTGGAGTCTTATGCGCGTGGGTGTGTTCGTGGATGCGTTCAACCTCTACTACGGGGGCTGTGGTCGACGATCCCCATGCCATCTTCATGGTCTCGATCGCAGACCGTGAGGAGAAGGGCTCCGACGTCAACGTAGCCACCCACCTTCTTGTTGACGTCTTCGAGCAGAAGACCGACGCCGCTGTTGTGATCTCGAACGATAGCGATCTCGCGTTGCCTATCAAGCAAACCAGGACCCGCGTACCGGTCGGCATCGTGCACCCAGGCACCAACTACCCCGCTGGTGCGTTGAGCGACAGTCCCGGTGATGGCGTGGGCGGACACTGGTGGCGACAGCTCGGGCCTGATAACTACCTGACGCATCAGATGCCGAACCCAGCCGGCTGGTACCAGCGTCCCCCCGGCTGGTGAGAGCAAGACTCTCCGGTGAGCGCGTGTGGCGAAGACCGCTGGGCGGATACCATGAGCGCATACCCGCCCGGCCCCTCGTGGGCCGGGTTTTCCTTTAAACGTAAGGCTCACCGCTCGCGCGGCTTGATCGTCCTGGCCGAGCTGACCTTGGTAACGAGGGCCAACTGAAGCATTGCTGTGCTGGGATCACGTCGATCACCAAGCGACCACGCTGATGGCCATATCAGATCCGACGGTCGGCTTCCGCGCGCTCGTTTTGTTGCGGTGATCGAGTCAAAAGGTCCGATCTTGTCAATGGTGCTGCCACTCGATGTGTCAACGAAGTGACAAAAACCAGTAAACTGGAAATCAAGGAGGAAGACCATCGGAGATCGTGGGGCGCCTCATGGGTAGCATGGAGTTCGAACTGAGGAGGTGACCCCATGTCGGACACACCGGTGGGTGTCGGTGAGCGGGTAGCGGTTCGCCGCAAGCTGAGCGGATTGACCCAGGAGCAGCTGGCGAATCGGGCGCATGTGTCGGCGTCCTTGCTGCGTAAAGTTGAGCAGGGCAGCGTCCCGGCTTCCTCGGCGTTCACCTCGGCGGTAGCCAAAGCGCTGAGTATCGGTGTGAGTGATCTGCTCGGTCTGCCACCACAGCCACAGAATCACGATGACAACCAGACGCTGACCGCCATCTC
>JBOHHD010000749.1:0-4100 GCA_050700515.1 Pseudonocardiaceae bacterium | reverse complement strand
CTCCGCGTCCCTGCCAGGCATCCTCGACGAGCAACGCTATCTCCGCCGTGGCCGAGCCGGCGCCCGCCAGATTCGCCAGACCGACGGCGGCGCCACCCTCGCTGGTCAGCGCGAGCACGCCGGTGGAGCCGTCAGCGCCCACCAATCGGCGCAGCACCGCTGGCGAGAGCCCTGGTCTGGTGGACAGCGAGCGGCGTGATCTGGTCTGCGGGGAGCATCGAGCATGCAGCGCGGCGACCAAGGGAGTGTCCGCGACCGTCGTCGCCCGCAGTATCACTTCGCAACCGTCGGCCAGCTGCACGGTGGCGCGCGGTGGCAGGGCTCGCCGCCCCCCACCGGAGGTGGTGGCGAGTTCGAGCAAGGCAGCGGCCCGGGAGATCTCGGTGGCGGTGAACGGCCAGCTACGGCCCAGTCGCACCCGATTCTCCCCTGCACCGACCTCTACCTCGTGCACGGTGGGCGGCGCACCCGGCCCGGCCAGCTCGGCCCGCAGCAGAGCTGCCACCGCTCGCGCGGCACTACCGGGATCGACGGCAACGCAGTGGGCCAGCGCCAATGCCGTGTTGACCGGGTCGGCCAGCGCCTGCGCATCGGCTCGCACCATCACGGTGCATCGAAAGCCGGCGGCTTCAACCGCCTCGACGAGCGTCGGTACCGGAAATTTCGGGGGCACCCTGACCAACAGCTCGTCGGTGACCGACCCGTCTTCGGCCGGCTCACCGACCACGTGCAGAGATTCGATGTTGGCTCCGCAGCCCCCCACCGCAGCCGCCAACGAGCCCAACTGCCCCGGCTGGTCGCCGACCTCGACGTGCAACCGCCACAGACTCACATCGGTCACTGTCCCCCATGGACATAACAATCATATTTTCTCAGCGTTAACGCATTCATCGAATCAGCGCGGGGACGCAAGGACTTGGCGGACGAAGGTGAGCTCGATGATGCAGTGGCGGAGGATCTCGGCCACCACCAGCGAGCCGTGTCCAGCATCGTAACGGTAGAAATGGTGTGGCTTGCCGAGTTCGGCGAGCCGGGCGAGGTAGTCGTCGATTTGGCGGATCGGGCAGCGCGGATCGTTCTCCCCGGCCAGGATCAGCACCGGAGCCCGCACCTGTGCCGCGTAGGTGATCGGGGACGACGCTTCATAGCGCTCGGGGAGCTCCTCGGGCGAACCACCGAACAGGGCACGATCGAACGCGCGCAGCGGCTCCATCTCATCGGCGTAGGCGGACGGGTAGTCAGCCACCGGGGTGCCCGCAACCCCGGCCGCCCATCGCTCGGGCTGGGTGCCCAGGGCGAGCAACGCCAGATAGCCTCCCCACGACCAGCCGTGCACCACACATCTGGCCGGATCGGCGAACCCGGTGGACACCGCCCAGTCGTGCACGGCGGCGACGTCCTCCAGCTCGGTGAGCCCCGGGCGGCCCTCGATCGCGTCCCGCCACGCCGAGCCGTAGCCGGTCGACCCCCGGTAGTTGACGTGCACGACGGCGAAACCGGCGTCCAGCCAGAGCGCCCGGCCCGCGGAGAAGTCGTCCTCGTCGGCCGCCTGCGGCCCCCCGTGCAGCAGGAACACCGTGGCCAGCGGGCAATCCGGAGCCCGCTCGGGTCGGGCCAGGAGGGCGTGCACCGGTCCGTGCGGGGTGGGGAGGAACCAATCGGTCAGGGATTGGGAGCCGGGGGCGATCTCGCCCTCGGGACGCAGCAGTACGCGGTCGGTGCCGTCCGGGTGCAGGGCGCGAATCGAAGGGGGCTGGGCGGCGCAGGACCAGCTGTACTCCACAGTGCCGTCCGGCCGGACCCCGGCACTGCCGATCGTGCCGTGCGGAGTGTCCAGCATGGTCAGCTCACCGGTGTCAAGGTCGTATCGGTGCAGCATGGAGCGTGCCGCGTGGTTGTGCGCCACCAGCAGCGCGGTGCCGTCGGGAAACCAGTCGGCAGCCACCTCACCGGGCAGGTCCAGGATGATTTCGGTTTCGGTGTCCGCCGCCACGTCCCAGAGCAGCAGCTCCTCGCGGCCCCGGCGCTCGTGAATGAGCAGCAGCCGAGGGTCGCCGTTGAGAGGGGCGAAGCCGAGCACGTCCAAACCCTTGCCCGGACCGTCCCACTTCTCCGTGACCGCCGTGCCGACGGCGTCGTGACCGGTGTCGAGTATCCGGACGGCGGGATGGCGGGAATCGCCGTGCTCGGAATGCGTGATCGCCACCAGCCGCTCGTCGCGGGACATCGCTCCCACGCCCGCATCATGCTTGCTGTGGTAGAGCACCTCGGCGGCCGTGCCGTACCGGGAGATCCACACCGTGGTGCCCTCGTCGGTGGAAGTGCCCAGCGCCACATTGCGCCGACCCATATCGAGCCCGGCGGGATAGCCGGGTGCCGTGCCCGGGACGGCCGGTTGGGGGGCCTCACCGGCGGGGCGTCCGGCGAACGGCTCGCTCACCCAGGTGCCGAACTCATCGCCGTCGGAGTCGGCGAACCACCACACCTGCTCACCGTCGGGGGTCAGGGTGGCGATGTAGGTGCCTTGCGGACGGTCGGTGACCTGACGGTGGATGCCGGTGAAACGGTCCCAGGCATAGACCTCCCACACCCCTGAGGCGTTGGACGTGTAGAGGGAGCGATCAGGGGCGTCGCGGGCCCACCGCGGCAGGCTGATCCGGGAGGCGGTGAACCGGGCGCGCCAACGGATCTCGGCATCCGGGTCGTCGAAGAGCGTGTCGGGCAGGAGGGCGGAAGGCTGTGGTGCGGAAGGCTGTGGTGCGCTCACCGCTGTGATAGTGCCGGATCCGCCGAAGGTCGTGCTGAGCTGGTCCGACCAGCCACGGCCAGTACCAAGGACCCCCGGGAAGGGGCCCCGCGTACCTCGCAACACGCTGAGATCGTCACGCAACCGACTCCCTACGGTGGATACGAGCTGACGCATGGTGGCGTATGACTCAACGGACATGAACTGCGGTATGCAGACGGTACTGAGGTTGCAGATTCGGCCCAGATCATTCACCCATTATCACAATTGCCTCAAGTACAAAAAATTCTTCAACGGCTTCAGTTCGCCGATCGATGCTGCAGTGATAAGGGCAACGCAAAACTCCAAGCTCGACAACAATATGTTGAAATCATCGTCCATGGGTACGACGCTCCTTGGTGTGATCGCCGTGGTGCCCGTGTCTGCCCGTGTCAGTGGTAAGGGGCCGCAAGGCAGTGGTTGCGACGCCGTCGTCGATCACGTCCGGCGCGCTGGACAGGGGGTCATCTCACCATCGAACTGCACCGTCACCAGGCGACGCGCCGGGTCAGAGCGGTGCAGATTTCGAGGGGTCGGCTTCCTGTTGCCTGATCGCTGCACTATCCGCGACCCCTTCGCTCGGATCACGGTGGGGTAGCCCGTTTGCGGCCAACCTGGGTTGGGTAACCCTTCGCTGAGGGCTGACGGCAGGGAGTAACCAACCCCAAGACGGAAGTTGGGGCGCGACTCCCCCCTCAAGGGGTTCGGAAGGAGATTGTCATGGCAGCGCAGCAAGACGAGCATCCGGTTCCTATGGAGGGACGTAGCAGAGGACCGAACATTCATTCGGGTGGCACCCAGGAGATAGGGGCGCCTGTTCCTCCGTATGAGGGTCGCCAGACGACGGGCAAGGACAAGGAGCAGTTGATCGAGGAGCGGATCAGCACGGACCACGACGCCGGTCCGCGGAATGTCTCCCAGGAAGAGCGCGAGGGCGTCTCAGCCACCGACACCTCCGCGGCAAGCCCGCTGGGTGTGGGTGAGTCGACCAGGGGGCAGGGCAACGAGGAGGCGCTCGGGGAGTCCGAGGAATCCCGCCGGGCAGGCCGATTGGAAACGTCAAACACCGGGGTGGGCCGTTCCGAGCCTATCGACTCGGAAAGCCCCAACCTGCAGCCCGGAGACCAAGGCGGCTAACCGTCCCGCACTGCTGGAACAGCGTCGCCCCGCCCTCGGACGGGGCGACGCTTACGTCACGGCAGCTTCCCGGCTCTGCTGACGCGTTGTTGCTGGGGTCGGGGTGGCGGGATTCGAACCCACGGCCTCTTCGTCCCGAAGCAATCCGGGCGATCCCCTGACCGGCTTACTGTGACAG
>JBOHHD010000748.1:0-13453 GCA_050700515.1 Pseudonocardiaceae bacterium | reverse complement strand
ATGTTGATCGTCACCCCACCCTCCGATCTGATCACCACCGACCGTGGCGCGGCGCTGATCCCCCTCACCACGCCACGATCCCCACGGAGGAAAAGTCCTTGAGTGCCCCGTTCCCAGGCTCGCGTTCTCTGCGCATGGCCCGGCATGCGCATTGCCCCAGAACGTCCGGTTGCCAACATCAGGACGCACCGGCACCAGAGGCACCCGACTCACCACCACCCTCATCCAGCTGACTGGTGCGTTGACCGTAAACCTGACCAGGTTGGCGGCCTATCACGCCGGTTGAGGACGGCAGGGCCGGTATCGACCGGGGACAACTCCGTGTGGTGCGCATGACAACCCACGCGGCGTGCAATGCACATCGTGCCCATCACGATCTCGATCGACGACGAACTGCTGGGATCCTGACGCTTCCCAAAAACCAGTCGCCTACTATGTCTACACTCATACGTGGGTCCGTTGACAACCACGGCGTTGACAAACATGGCGCTGCCACGCCGGGTTCCTGTCACGCCTTCTCACGGACCGGCCGGCAATGCTGCCGTGGCCGACCAGCTGGCCATGCCTGCTAGCATGCAGGCATGAGTCAGGTGACCTGGCGGGCTCCCCAGGAGATTGTCGAGCGGGTGCGTCGTGCCGCTGATCAGCGCGGCAGCAGCCTCAACGAGTTCATGACCCGGGTGCTCGACGCCGCCACCGACCCGGAGCTGACCGATGACGAGTCACTTCGGGTCCGGGAAAGGCTGGCTGCGGCGGGTCTGCTGGCGTCGCTGGGGCCGCCTCGTCCCCGGCCGGCTGACGACGACCTCGCCCGCGCGCGGCACCGGGCCGGGCAGGGTCACCAGCTTGCGGATCTGGTGCGCGACAACCGCGAATGATCGCTTTTGCGGACTCCTCAGCCCTGGTGAAGCTCTACGCCGACGAACAGGACCACCAGCTGGTCCGGGGGTTGAGCACGCTCGTGGTATCCGCGTTGGCCAGGGTGGAGGTACCGGCGGCGATCTGGCGCAAGCACCGGATGGGCCAACTTGAGCTGACCGACACCGCGATCCTCATCGCCGCGTTCGAGGCCGACTACCACGGCTCCGCCAGCGACCCGCCACGCTTCGGCGTGGTGGCCACCACCGCAGCCATCCTCGAAGCCGCCGCCCGGATGGTCGGCGTGCACGGCCTACGCGCCTACGACGCCGTCCAGTTGGCCAGCGCCAAGGTCGCCGCCCAAGCCGTGCCGGACTGCCGCGCGATGGCAGCTTTCGACCTGACGTTACGTTCGGCGGCCGCCACGGAGGGTTTCGCGCTGCTACCGGGCTGAGCAAACGAAAAATTCGGTCCATTCGCGGCCAGCTCTCGCCGCTGGGTGCGCACCCCTTCTCACGAGGTCCGACGCTGGGCTTCCTGGGTGCGGTCGGGGTGGAGGGCTGCCGCGGTGCCGGACCGTCGGCCGCGGCCGGGGCAGGTCATCGATGCCCGGGTCGCGGCCCGAATCCATCGCCGACGTCGGGCTCGACCAGCACCGTCGTGAGCTGCTGTCACCGGGCACGCCTCGGCGCTGGTCTCGCCAGGGTTCTTCGGTGGCTTCGCCATCGGGCCCACCACGTCCGGACTGCTGGCGGACCATGCCGGCTGGGGTTTCGCGTGGCTCGTCGTGGCCGTGGTGTTCGCCGCCGCCGCGGCAGCCGGTGCGCTGCTGTCGCGCTCAACCCGGTGGGGGGGCGGTCGTGATCCCACTACGTCTCGTCCGCAACGAACGGGATGACCGACTGAAATTTACCGCTCGGCGACAGTTCGGGCGGCTCGGTTCCCCGGTCGACGATGACGTGGCCGAGTTGGTAGTCGGAGAGCATGCGGGCGAGCTTGGCGTGAACCTCCTGCCATACGTGATCGGGATCGGCCGATTCGCGCAATTGCAGACGAACCATCAGCGCACTCGGCGTAGTTTGAATGATCTGAAACAGTTCGACGTCCGCTGCAAACTCGACTTGGTGTCTCACCACGAACGAAGAAAGGGTCACGGCACGACCATCCGCCGTGCGAAAATTCAGCAGGATCGGAACCCGACCGCGTACCTTGACGGCCCGGAAAGGGCTGCCACAGGGGCATGGATCCGGTCGCACCAGAATGCTGTCGCCGACGTCATAGCGCAGGATCGGCTGCTCTCGTCGATAGAGCACGCTCACCAGCACGGTGTGAGACTGCTCGCCGGGTGGGGTCGGCTGGTAGTTGGCGTCGACCGGCTCGAAGACCATCCAGTCGTCGTGGGTGTGATACCAACCGTGCGGGCACTTGACCATCAAGGCGGGGAATTCGTTGGCGCCGTACAGGTCGAGGATCTTCGCGCCGAAAGCGGTGCGGATCCGCTCGTATTCTTTCTCGGCCAATCCTTCGCCACCGAGTCTGAGGAGTGCCGGCCGAATGCGGAGGCGGTCCGCTTCCTGTTCACTGGCCAGCAGCGCACCGATGGTCGGATAACATTCGACGTAAACCGGGCGGAAAGCGTTGAGCTGCTCGACCAGCTCGGGCATCGGCGTGGTCACCGGGAAGATCC
This sequence comes from Pseudonocardiaceae bacterium, assembly GCA_050700515.1. Classification (GTDB taxonomy): domain Bacteria; phylum Actinomycetota; class Actinomycetes; order Mycobacteriales; family Pseudonocardiaceae. Next base: position 10,908 of record JBOHHD010000748.1, on the reverse strand, counting down.
GCTTGGCGATCCTCGGGCTCGCGTCCCGTTGCTGGACGGCCACGACATGGCTCGCGAAGTGTCCACTGGTGGGCACGAGCATCGCTGTGCGCCAGCGACCGACCAGGAGTTTGAGGATCGTGTGGGGAGTCAACACGCTGGGCATTCCGCGTAGCGCCACGGTGAAGGCGGTGGTCCTGGTCGCGTGCGACATCACGAAGAAGGCGCGCCTTCCGGTGGTGCCCGAGCTGGTGGTGACCGTGTATTTGCCGAGGAGTTTCTCCCCCACGCGATGGGGATCGTCCGCATGCGCCCGGACATACTCCAGCGTCAGTTCCGGGTCGGTGACCCAGTCGTCGAAGCGTTCCATGAGTTTCTGCTTGTCGGTGACGGGCAGCAGCCGCACGTCCTCGACCCGCTCGGGCAGGTGCTGGTAGAGCTCGCGGTAATAGCGCGAGTGGGCGCGCACATAGGCGATCTGGTCGGTCAGTCGCGCACGCTGGCGGCGGGCGATTCCCACTGCCCCCTCGTGGCGGGCTTTGCGTGCGTCACGGAAGATACCCGGAGAGAGCTCGCCCATGGTCTGCTAACTACTACGGCCGCGCCACGTGACGTCTGAGTTATCCCAGAATTTCGGCCACGCCTAACCCACGGCCGCCGATAACCGTCCCAGTCGTTGGAGCCCCGTGTGAATGGCCCTGTCTGCCCGGGGATCGGGTGGAGGCCCCCGGCCAGACGTTCACGCCAGACACCCGAAGCTGCGACAGGTCCGCCCGGTACCCTACCGGGATGGCCGCGCCCGACCCGACCGAAATCGGTCGCAAGCTCCGCCAGCACGACAACGAGTTCGAGACCGTCTACGAGCTGATGAGGGTCATCGACGGCAAGATCGAGATACTCGACGCGAAGGTCAACGCCGGATTCGAGCGGCTGCAGACTGGCCAGCGGGAGATCCTCGATCTGCTGCGTCGCCGCCCGCAAGACGGCATGACCACGGGCTGAACCCGAGACAGCCGGGCCAGCGGGGGGTCATCGGTGAGCCTCTCCGCGCTGTACACCTGGGTCGCCCGGTCCACCACGGCGGCGTAGGCCCGGGCTGCGACGATCTTGACGGTGCCCACCGCGATCACCGGATCCGCACCGGCCTCGCACTGGCCGCCGAGGGCGCCGAACACCGGCAGCTCCCGCGCCCCGCCGTAGCCGGGCGCATCAGTGGATACGACGAGTAGCGAGAACGCTTCCCGGTCCGGCACCGCCGTTACCGTTGCGCACCACGACGGTGGCACCACACGTACGTTGCTGGTGAGGTGCAGAACCGATTCGAATCGGTGCCCCCGGCTCGGCGGGCACCTGAAGTGAATTCAGCCGTCGTTATGACACATGACCCCGATGGTGCGGCGGAACCGCTATTTCATGATGTGCTATCCCGCTCTTTGACGGCCTGCTCTCAGCTAGCCCACTCTTAGATGGCTATGTCGTACCGGCCATCGTGCCGACGGTTTCGGTCAGCTCGACCAAGGGTGCCCCGCAGGCACATATATAAGACCGGTCACCGGACGGACAGTGGCATTCCTCTTCCACGCGAACTCGGCAGCCACATCCCTCGTGTTCGCAGGTGAGTACGGTTCCTTTGCTGTATTGCGTCATCTCGCCCTCCTATCCATGAACCTCCTATGCGATAGTACGCATGATACTCTCGTCTGCTTCACCGGGCAGCGCGAGACGTTCGCGCGTAATTTATTTGTGCGCCGCACCGTCCTCGTGGGAGAGAATGACGTCGCAGTGGGTCAATCGGTGGCCACCCAGGAGCGACCCACCCCCGCACATGATCTTCACCGGTCCGGCCAATCGAGATTCCTCTGGGTGATCAGGAACTCTATCGGGTGACAGGGCGACCACCCCGTCGTGGAGCCCCGAGCTATCCTCACAGGTCGGCGCCTGGTTTCGGGTGAGTTGTCCGAAGGGCGGCCACCTGGGCAGGTCGTCCCAGAGCGGATCGTGCGCGGCCCGCCGGCGGGGTGGGTGGTGGAGGCCGAACGGCGGGTGCAAGGTCCGCTGGCCGGGGGCGGCGAGGGCACAGCTCACTGCTGTTCGCCGCCACCCTGGCTGAGCTGACCGCTGACCCCTGGGCCACGGAAAATGCTGAGGGAGATCTCGTTCAACTACCCTCGTCGAGCTCGCCGACCTGTCCGGGGCCGCGGCAACTACCGGAGTTTCAGGCCCGATCGGGCCGCTGGGAATCACCGCTGAGTCACCTACGCTCGGCCGCCGTCGGTCCGCTGCTCTCGTCGGCGTCGAGGAGGATTCTTGGTAGGCCTAGCCACCAGGGGGGCGAGCGCTCACCGCCGTCCGCGGCCGAGCCGCGCCGGTACCTTTCTGCTGTGGGTGGTGGGGGCGAACCCCGCGTACATCGACGACGTCAGCGAGCGCCGCTGGTACCACTCGATGGGCCTGGCGGTGTTGATGGTCGCGATATTCGCCTTCATCGGCGCCGCGACCACCCTGGCGTTCCGGTTCGACGATCCCCGGGTCTGGATCGTCGGCGGCCTGGTCTGGGCGGTGGCGGTGTTCATCGTCGACCGGAGCATCACCAGCTACGTCGAGCGCTACCCGACCTTCTGGCGGAAACTCGTCACGGTCGTGCCCCGGGTGGCCCTCGCCCTGCTCGCGGCGGTCGCGGTGTCCGAGGCGCTGGTGCTGAACCTGCTGAGCAACGAGATCGAGCAGCAGCTGGTCATCGCGAACGCCCGGAGTGCCACCGAGCGCCGCGATGTGGCCACCGTGACCGAGCGGCCGGAGCTCGACCGGATCGCCGCCAACGTCGACCGGCTGACCACCGACCGCAACAATCGCACGAGCGAGTATGCACAGGCCCAGCTGAGGGTGACGTGCGAGACGGCCGGTGGGCGGTCTCCGGGGTGTGCCGGCGTCGCCTCCACCTCCGAGGTGGGGCGCGGTCCGCTGGTGAGGGATGTGCTGGAACCCGCCGCCAGGGCGGCAAAGGTGGCCGCCGACAAGGCCCAGCTGGCCTACGACGCCTACCTGGTCGACCTGGACCCCTCGGAGCTCACCGACGCGCAGCTGACCGCCTGCGGGTACGTTCCCGGGCAGCTGCTCACCCGGGTCAACCAGGAGCGGTGCGCGGTTACCGCGCGGATCGAGGCCGCCGCCGCGGTGCCGCCGGAGGCCATCCAGAACGTGGTGCTGAACCGGGTGATAGCGGTGTTCCAGATCGGCGAGCCGGGCAGCTCCCAGCGGTCCGCCAGCCACCTGGTGCACCTGGTCCTGTTCGGGCTGTTCCTGTTCTTCGACCTGATCCCCCTGATCATGAAGTTCTCCCGCGGGCCGACAGCGCATGACGAGGCCTTCCGGGCCGCCACGCTGCCCACCATCCCCCGGTTCGACGACCGGCGGCTCAAGCGGTCGATGTGGGCTGACCACCGCATCGGCAAGGCAGTGATGGAGAAGGCCCGCGAGGTCAGCGCCATGTTCTACGAGAAGCTCTACCAGGAGCAGGCGCAGCGGCGGTTGGCCCAGGACGCCCTCGCCGGCGCCGGCGTGGGGCCGACGATAGGGCTCAGGAGCGCCGGACCGATAGGACCCGGCGGCACCGCCACTTCCTCCAGGCCCACCTCGGCCGCCACCGACTCCAGGCAGGCCGGACCGAACGGCACCGCCATTTTCTCCAGGCCCACCTCGGCCGCCACCGACCCCGGGATCCCCACCGAGGACGCGAGCCGACCGCAGGACAACCTGGAGGACGCCAGCGACCCGTTCGACCAGCAGATGCTGGGCCCGGGCGCCATGCTGCAGGGTCAGTTCCGCCTGATGAAACAGCTCGGACAACATGGGCAGTACTACGCCATCTACCGCGTACGCGACCAATCGGTCAATGGGGGCGGCCCGGTCGACCTCGTCGCGAAGATCGCGCTCAATGGCGACGAAGGAGAGTACGGGTACAAGGGGTTGGAGCGGGAGGTCGAGGTCGGCCAGGGCGACGAGCACCCCCACATCGTGCCGGCCCTGTCGAAGGTGCGCCGGGATGAGCGGCTCGGGGTTGCCTACCGGATCATGCCTTTCTATCCTGGCGGTCACCTCGGAAAGTGGATCGAACGCCACCCGGCGCGCACGCTGGCCAACATGCTCGACGTCGGCGACGGCATCCTCGCCGGGCTGGAGGAGGGCCACGTCGGCCGGCGATTCAGACACTGGGACATCAAGCCGGAGAACGTGCTGATGCGCGACACCGGACCGCGCCCGCATCCGGTAGTGGGCGACTGGGGCAACGGCAAGAGGCATTACCAGTTCAACGGGCAGAGCACCTTCGAGCTGCGCGCCACGCCCGACTACTGCGCTCCCGAGCAGGTGATCCGCAAGCGGGACCGTCGCTGCTACGCCTCGGACCTCTACTCCTGGGCCGCGGTCATGTACTACTTCGTCGAGGAGACCTCACCGAGGCGGCGCGCCGCCGAGCGCGCCGACATCGACCCGGCGGATCCGTTGGAGTACCGCGAGTTCATCCTGTCCGACCCGACGATGCCGAGACTGACCGGGCGCACCCCGCCGGAGCTCGCCGAGCTGATCCACCGGTGGCTGGCATTCGAACCGGAAGACCGGTTCCTGCCTGAGGGTACCCGGTTGACCGATGACGAGCTGCGCGATCGGCAGGTGGTGTCCGACGTGCGCCGGAAGCTGGCCGAGGTGCGCGCCGGGCTCTCACCCGAGCAGCTGGCCATGCCGGTGCGGTCGATGGGGGGCGGCGGTAACGACGCTCAGGCCGGCCGGAGAACAGAACGATGATGATCGAGGCCGGCCGGTCGGCAGTGACCAGGAGAAGGGCGAGTCGGTGATCGACGTAGCGACAGCGCTGGTGGTGCTATCCATCCTGTTCATATTGATCATCCTCGCGGTCACCGGGCTGTCCTGGTACTTCCTGAGGAGATCGCAGCCGGACGACTCGCCGCTCAGCCTCCCGGGGACGGCGGCCGAGAGCGACGACGGCGTGGACAACCGGGACCTGCGCGGAAGTCAGCTCCCCACAGAGGGGGCGGTGAACGCGGGACCCGGGAGCAAGGCGGGGCTGGCAACCAGCCTCCACCAGACGCAGGAGCTGCCTGAACCATCGGACCTGCCTGCGCTGTCCGCAGCACCACACGGGGCCGCTGGGCAGGTGGTTCCTCTCCGCTCGGTAGGTCCTGCCGGGCAGCACCCGGCTTCGGCCCTGCCCGCTGCGCCGTCGGCACCCCCCGTGCCACCGGCGGTGCCGGCGGCTCCGTCACGGTCGGTGCCGATCGCTGAGCCGGATCCGGTGCCGGCCGTCCTGTCCAGTTCTGCCGAGCTGAACGTTCGGGCGGTGGAGAAGCTGAGCAGGTCGAAGCGGGTGCACACCCTGGGGTTCGACTCGACGGGGGAAACCTCCCCCGGGCCGCGCTTGCGCAATGACGACACCTGGTTGGTCCGCCCCCACCTCCTGGTGATCGCAGACGGCGTCGGGGGCAAACCAGCGGGCAAGACCGCGGCCGACCTCGCCGTCCGTACCCTGCGCGACACCGTCGACACCAGAGCTGACTCGCCGGAACAGGAACTGGTCAGCGCCGTGGAGCTGGCCCACTACACGATCGTCAAGCAGAGCCGTCGTGACCCGGCGAAGGCCGAGATGGCCTGCACTCTGGATGCCGCCACCCTGGATCCGAAGGGGCGGGTCACCGGCGCGCACGTCGGCGACAGCCGGGTGTACTACTACCGTCCCCGGGATGGCCAGGCCGTGCTGCTGACCACCGACGAGGCGGTGGAGGGTGCGCTGTTACAGAGCCTCGGCGGGGTCACCACGCAGGTCCAGCCACGAACCTGGCAGCGGTCGGCCCAGGTCGGTGACCGCTTGGTGCTGGCCACCGACGGGCTCTGGAGCGCACTGCCCGACAACGCGGTCACCGGGCTCATCGAGGGCACCGGGAAGCTGTCGCCAACGGCCGCCGCCCAGGTGCTCGTGAACACCGGGGTGGGCGCCGGGGCCACCGACAACGTCACCGTGGTAGTCGCCGACGTGGTCGCGATCGGGCCGTGACACGGTGCTGAGACTGGAGCCGGAAGCAGGTTCCGGGAGGCCCTCAGGATGAACGCCACGCAGTTCTGGACGATCACCCTCGTGGTCGGGCTCCTGGTGGGCGTCGTGGTCGCGGCACGCCGGCTGGGCCCCCTGGTGATCGCCGCCGCCGGCGGGTTGCGGTCCCGGGTGGTGTCCACCTGGGACACGGTGCGTGACGGTGTCACGGCCGTCCGGGGTGTCAACCTGGAGGCGTGGCCGGATGTCCTGGTCGAGCAGGCCATTCGGAAGGCTCGCCCCGTTCCGGGCGGCCGGGTGCTGCCGCTGCGCTACCGGATCCGGTGCGGCACCGAGCTGTACCACGAGGCCAGCCCGCACGCCGACAGGATCACCAGCGCGTTCGTCGAGTCGCTGCGCGAGCTCGCGCAGGACAGCGGCTGGGAATGGCGCCAACCCCGGATGGACATCGAGCTGGACGAGACGGTGCATCCCCGCAACTACCGGGTCGACATGATCTTCCCCGGGGGTTCACCGAGCGCACCGAAGTCGAGTACCACGCTGTTCGATCCGGAGCCGGAGGTGCCGACCCCGGCCCCAGCAGCGCCACGGGCGCGGCGGGCCTCGAACTGGATGCTGCGGTTGCCGGACGGCCGCCGGCACGTCGTCCCACTGGACACCACGGTCACCATCGGCTTCGACGCCCGCTGCGACGTCGTGCTGAACAGCAAGTACGTCTCGAAGGTGAACACGACGGTGACCACGCAGGGTCCGGACCTCGTGGTGCGGGACGGCAACCCGTGGAACGGCGACCGCTCGACCAACGGCACGCTGGTCAACGGGCACCGGGTGTCGGTGTTCACCCTGAAGCCGGACGTCGGCGAGGTCACCGTCGTAGTGGGCGGGCAGATCGCAATCGAGATCGTTCGCCGGGCCCACGAAGCAACCACCGCAGACCGTGACCGGAGCGGCTCGTGAGCGCCGGCTGGGTGGCGTTGCTGGCGATGCTCGCCGCGGTGTTCGCGCTCGGTCAGCTGATCCGCACCGAGTCGCGGTGCCCGCCGCATGCGCCGGGAGACGCTGCGGTTCGCGCGGCACAGGACGACGGCAGGTGACCAGCCCGGTGCTGGAGCGGCCGCCGCGCCACTCGCACCGAGCGCGCGCGGTGCGGACCACCGAGCCGTGGGCGCGGGTCGCCAGGATTGTCGCTGCGGCGGCGGTGATCCTGGTGGCCACCACGCTGAGCAGCCTCGACCGGCCGGTCACGCACATCGCGATCGCCGCCCTGGTTGCCGGGGTCGCGGTGTTCGGGCTGGCGGCACTCGCGCGAGTGGTGCTGGGACCGGACGGGTCACTGGCCGCACCGCTGGCGGCGGCACTGCTGTCCGTGCTGGGGGTGGTCACCGCCGAGCGGCTGATGCCCGGTCAAGGGCTCGGGCAGGCGGTGGCCGCTGGGCTGGGCGCGATGGTGTTCCTGGGAATCGGCGTGCTGACTCGCCGGCAGGTCGCCTGGCCGCCGTGGGCGCCGGCCGCGGCGACGGTCCTCGGCTGTGGGCTGCTCGTGCTGCCGTGGCTGCCCGGGATCGGCGTGACAGTCGGTGAAGCGCGCCTCGGGGTCAGGTTCGGTCCGCTGTCCGGCAATCCGGTCGAGCTGGCCCGCCCGCTGCTCGCCGCGCTGCTCGCGGTCCGGATCGCCGAGGCAGGACCGTTGCTGCGGCGGTCCCGGCGGTGGCTGCGGCTGACGCTGGGGGTGATGGCACCGCTCGCCGTGGCGTCGTTGCTCCTGCTCGCGGCGGGTGACCTGGGCCCGCTGCTGATCCTGGGGTTGACCACGATGGTACTGCTGCTGATGGTCCGGCCGGCCCCGCCGATCGTCGCCGCGATCGTGGCGGCGCCGCTGGCGGGCGGGCTGATGGCCGCTGCGCTGAGCTCGGTGGTCCGGGAGCGGATGGCGCAGATGCTCGCGCCGGCCGGGCCGGGCGGGCTGACGAACATCGGAGCCGGCTTGCGCGCGTTCGGCCGTGGTGGCTGGTTCGGCACCGGAGTGGGGCAGGGCAACCCGCACGCGGTGCGGTTCGCGGAGTCCGACTTCGTGCTCACCGCCATCGGCGAGGAACGTGGCGTGATCGCGGTGGTACTGGTGATCGCCCTATTCTCGATCATCATTCGGTCGCTGTGGTCGTCGACCGCGTGGGCCTGTGGTGATCGGGCGCGGCTGGTCGTCGCCGCCATGACACTGCTGATCAGCATCCAGGCGATCTACACCACCGCCGGTGTGCTGGGCATCGTGCCGCTGACCGGGATGGCCGTGCCCTTCGTGTCCCTGGGCGGGTCGGCGCTGATCGGGTTGTGGGCAACACTGGCGGTGGGTGTCGGTCTGGGCGCGGTGCGGGCCGACCCGGTAAGACCGGCAACGGTGGACAGGTCCAGCCGCGCGGCCGTGATGGGCCGGCGGGGCTCGACGGTCGCGCTGCTGGCCACCGGAGTGGTCGCCGCCTCGGTGGTGATCCATCCGCCGGTACCGGTCGGCAGCACCACCGCCCCGGACTGGGCACTGCGCCGTGGCCAGATCGTCGCCGCGGACGGCACGCCACTGGCTGTCACCGTGAGAGGTGGCGGAAAGTGGACACGCGGCTACCCGGCCGGGGCGCGGTACGCCGACGTCGTCGGGTTCACCCGGCCCGGCGCCGGAACGGGGTTGGAACTGACCGAGCGGGAGCGGCTGAGCTGCGACCCGACCTGGTGGCAACAGCTACTCGGTCGCTCCTGCGCGCCGCCGACGCTGGTGTCCACCCTGGTCCCGGCTGTGCAGACGGCCGCCGTCGACGGGTTGGCCGGCACCGGGGTCACCGGCGACGCGGTGGTTATCGACGTGCGTTCCGGCGCGGTGCTGGCGGCGTACTCGACCGGCGCCCCCGACCCCACCGAGGCGACCGGTCCGAAGGGCATCGCCTACCTCGCCGCGCGGGCCGCCGATCGGCGCACCGCCGGCGGGCCGGCGTTCGCCACCTACCAGACCAGCCCCGGGTCCGTGTTCAAACTGATCGTCGGTGCCGCCGCGCTGGAGGCCGGGGTGCCGACGGCGACGCCGCAACGCACCAGTTACCTGGCTCCGGACGGCACCCGCCCGGTGCGCAACGCCGGGGGCGCCGCAGGCGGTGGCTCGCTGGAGGACGCGCTGGTCTCCTCGTCCAACACCGCGTTCGCCGAGATCGCCACGAGGGTGGGAGAGCGACGTATCGCGGCCGAGGTCGACAGGCTGACAGCGGTGCCAGGGGGGTCGATCACGGCGCCGGCGACGGCCGGCACGGGGCCGCTGGACCCGGACGCGCTGGCCCGCACCGGGTTCGGTCAACAGGGGGTGCGGGCGACCCCGCTCACCCTGGCCATGCTGGGCGCCGAGATCGCCGGCGGCGGGCTGCGGCGCGATCCCCACTACGTCGCCAGCGTGTGTGACGGCGGCTATCGGGCGGATGTGCTGTCCCCGCCGGTCCGGGTGCTGCCGGAGGCGGTGGCGACCCGGCTCAGCGGCGCGATGCGGCGGGTGGTGGCCGAGAACCACGTTCCCGCGCTGCGTGCCATCCCGGGCGGGGCCGCCGCCAAGACGGGCACCGCGGAGCGGTCGGACGGACTGTTCGACGGGCTGATAGTGGCGTACGCGCCGGTCGACCAGCCCAGAGTGGCGGTCGCGGTGCGGGTCGAGGCCGATCCCACCACCCAGACATCCCGGAGCGGCGGGGGCGACGCCGGCCCCGTGGTTGCCAGCGTGCTGCACGCCGCGCTGACCGCGACCGATCGGACCGCGCCGCCGGAAAACGCGTGCGGCACCGCCCACCCCCGTTGATCACGATCGGGTAACGGGGGGCGGTTCACCGAAACGCCGCAGTTGGTGGCGCTGATTTACCGTTTATGTGGCATGTGTTGACACCACGGCGCGCGGAGCTGCCCCGACTCGTTGGGAGGGCGCAGTGAAGGTCGAGCTCTTCTCGGCCACGGTCCGGCAATCGGAGGACTACTACCGGGACCGGGCGGTCGACATTCCGCGCCCCGCCCGGCCGGAACTCATCAGAACCTACCGCCTCGACAATGACGCCGACGGCACCCGGTTCGTGATCGGGCGGGATCGCGGCGATGCCGCGAGCGGACTGCACTGGCCCTGGACGAAGCTCGAACCTGGCGTGGAGGAGGACACCCAGCTTTCCCGCGAGCAGCTGGAACTGGTACGCCGCGATGACAGGTGGGAAATCGGGGTGCCGCCCAGCAGATCGGCCAAGCGCAATATCACTGTGCAGTACTGGGCATCGGAACGTACCTACACGCTGGTCGCCGGGCAGCCCCGGCTGCTCCTCGACCCTTCATCCCATATCGGCGCGGTGGTGCGAACCGACCGCCGATACTACTGGGCGATGTTCACGACTCCGCCGGGCCCGAAGCCGATCGAGCAGGCCGGGCCGACGCGCCCCAACCGGCCGCACGCCGGTCACATCACGGTGCCCTTCGGTGAGGCCGACCGCCCGATGCCACTGCCCAAGGGGTGGGTCGATGCGATCCGAGTCAAATTCGAGCCCTACCTGACCTGGCCAATGGGCTGGCAGCCGGCGCCATTGCCGCCGAGGGACTACCCGCCGCCGGCGGCGTCGTTCGATCTCGACCTGCACGACTCGGTGCGAGCCAGGGAACAGTACGAGAACCAGGTGAAGAAACGGGTCGCCGACACCAAGAACGCCGCCCGCAGCCAAGGCTTCACCGCCCGTACCGCCTCGGGTATCGAGGCCGCCCTGCTCGAATGGCTGGTGACGAACGGGTATCTAACCTTTGCGGAGCACCACTGCGAGTGGCGAAGGTAAAGGCGGCCATCCTGCTGCAACGCAACCCCCTGAACCCCCTGT
>JBOHHD010000747.1:0-8581 GCA_050700515.1 Pseudonocardiaceae bacterium | reverse complement strand
GCATCGGCCGTGCTGATCGCCTGGCGAAGTACCTGTACAGCTCCCGGTGCCGAGAGGTCGTCGTTGTAAGGCGGAATGTCGGCGAGACCCTCGAAAACCTCCAGGTTCACCCCGGGGGGGAGCTCGGCGTCGGCGGCATCGAGCAGCTGGCGGTTGTAGGAACCTTGCCGCAGGCTGCCGCACAGGCCAAGGATGATCATCGCCGTTAGCTCTTCTTGACCAGTTCGAGATGCACCGTCAGCTCGACGTCCCAGCCGAGCACGTTGCCCCCCTTGGGCAGCGGAGCCTGCCAGTTCATGTCCCAATCACGACGGTCGACGGTGGCGCTGAGTTCGATGCCACCTCGCACACCACCGTAAGGGTCCTCGACAAGGGGCTGGTAGGTACCTGTGGCGGTGACTGGCTTGCTGATGTTCTTGATGGTCAGTTCGCCATGGGCGATAACGGTGCCATCGGCGTTGAACTGCACGTCATCGGCGCGGACAAGGATCTCCGGGTAATTCTTCGCGTCGAAGAACTCGGCGCCGTTGACGACGGTCTCCCGGAACTCCGGCGGCTTCGTGATCGAGATCGACTCGACACGCGCAGCGCCCTCCAGTCGGACACCCTCCTCATCGCCGACGAGACGGCCGTCGAAGTCGTGGAACGTGGCACTGAAACGGGCGATCTTCATATGCGTGACGGTAAAGAGAAATGACGAGTGCACCGCATCGGCGACGAACGTGCCGACGTACGGCTGAGTGGCGACAGTCATGACGCATCCCTTCCTCGAACGGTAATTTCCGGCGGAGTACCCCCCCTGATGCGAAGGATCCCACGCACCAGAAGTCTAACCGGAGATGTCTCCACATTGCAACCAAACGGAGAAAATTCCGGTAACGTCGGCTACCGACCACGAGGGACCGCACCCGAGGGACCGCACGAGGTACGAGTGATCATGAAAGATGACGCGCTCCGGAGCCGGACGGCGCTGACCGTTGTGGGACAGCCGCCGAGCGAACGGGCAGACGCGGCGCGCAACCGGCGCGCTCTGCTCTCCGCCGCCCAGCGGATTGTCGCCGAACGCGGGGTCGGCGCACTGTCCATGGACCGGGTCGCCGCCGAGGCAGGGGTAGGCGTCGGCACGGTGTACCGGCGCTTCGGCGACCGCACCAGTCTCGCCTACGCGCTGCTCGACGATGGGGAGCGGCGGTTCCAGGAGGCCTTCATCTCCGGGCCGCCGCCGTTGGGCCCCGGCGCCCCGGATGCAGAACGGCTCCGCGCCTTCCTGCACGCCTACATCGACCGGCTCGAGCTGCAGGGTGAGCTGGTCGCCCTCGCCGAGAGCGGCTCACCGGGCGCTCCGTACCAGAGTGCGGCTTACCGGATCCACCGCATGCACCTGGCCACGCTGCTCATCAGGCTCCATCCGGACGCCGACACCGACTATCTGGTCGACGCGCTGCTGGCCATGCTCAGTGCCCGGCTCTTCCGTCACCAACGCCAGGCGCTCCGGTTCGGTACCGACCGCATCAAACTCGGTCTCGATCAGCTGCTGGTGGGCCTGCTTCCAGCCGGCTTCGGTGGGCTTCCGGTTCCTAAGCCGTGGGACGGTTGAGGGCTTCGACCACCGCCGTGCACCTCGATGGTGCGGTCCCAGACCTCATCCGGGAAAATAGGCAGACATCCCGGAAGCTAGGAGACGCCGATGGCATCCCGTCGCACCAGCAGGTTCGTCGCCGCGGCCGGGTCGGCCCTGGTTGCCATCTATGCCTTTGAAGCCGCCAGGTACAAGCGTGCGGCGGCGAAAGGGTTTGATCTCCTTGACCCCCCTGTTCCCGGAACTCCCAAGTTCGGGCGTTTTTCCGAGGCCCTGACGGGGACGCCGGTTCGTGACGGCAACCGGATTCAGATTCTGCGCAACGGCGATGAGATCTTTCCCGCCATGCTGGAAGCGATAAGTGGCGCGGAGAAGACCATAGCCTTCGAGACATATCTGTACTGGAAAGGAGATATCGGTGAGCGGTTTGCCGAAGCTCTGACGGAACGAGCCGCCGCGGGGGTGCAGGTCAGCTGCCTGCTCGACGGAGTGGGAGCGATGAAGATAGACCGCGCACTCATAAGTACCATGGAACAGGCGGGCGCACACGTCGCCTGGTTCCGCCCGCCGCGCTATTACACGCTTAACAAGCTCAACCATCGAACGCACCGCAGGGTCCTGGCGGTCGACGGCTACATCGGCTTTACCGGAGGGATAGGAATAGCAGACGAGTGGTGCGGCGATGCGGAGGATCCGGACCACTGGCGGGAGACACAGGTCCGAATCGAAGGTCCGGCCACTCGTGACTTGCTGGGGGCCTTTTGGGAGCACTGGACCGAAGCGACCGAGCAGATGCTCAGCGGCACGCACTTTCCCGACGTCAAGATCTTTGACGACGGCGTACCGGTGCACATCACGCCCAGCTCCGTCACCAAGGGAGGGGCCACCGAGCTGGAGAAACTCTTCTATGCGGCCATCGTCAGCGCTCGACAGCGTATCTGGCTCACCACCGGCTACTTCGTCCCCCGCCAAGCTTTTGTTGACGCCCTCTGTGCGGCGGTAGCGCGCGGCATCGACGTGAAAATTCTCGTCAACGGCCCGTACAGCCATCGGGAAGTGGCACGTCAAGCCGGGCACACCTCTTTCGGGGAGCTGCTTCGTGGCGGAGTGCGCATCTTCGAGTACCAGCAGACTTATCTGCATGCCAAGACGCTGGTGGTCGACGACTCGTGGGCGTCGATCGGCACCAACAACTTCAACAATCGATCTCTCGCCCTGAATGACGAGATAACGCTGTCCACATCTGATGAAGCTGTCGCCACGGAGTTGGCGAATCATTTCCTCGATGACCTTGCCGTGTCCAACGAGCTCGACCGCGGTGGTTGGTCCGACCGGTCACCCGCCAAGCGGGCACTGGAGCTGGTGACCGCACTGGCAAAACGCGAACTGTAGGCGCATGCGCTGAAACCCCCGGTAATGACTTGTCTGGGTCCGGCTCAGTCGGCTGTCCCGCACGGTACGACCCACTCGACGGACTGCCGAGTCACCTCCGCGATCACATCGAAGTCCCGGTCGTAGTGCAGCACACTGACGCGGTGCCGCTCGGCGACAGCGGCGATGATCAAATCCGGAATCGGCACCGTCCGATGCTGCCCCCGCTCGGCCAGCGCGCCATGCACCTCGACGGCGCGGTCCCAGACCTCATCCGGGGTAGCGAGCCGTTCCAGACCGCGAAGTTCCAGACGTACTCGACGGTGCTCGTCGGCACTACGAGCGCTGTACAACACCTCGAGCTCGGTCATCCCACAAACCGCCAGCCGCCCCGCACCCAACAACGGGAGTAGAACCTGGGCCACGCTCGGCTTGGCGAGCCGCGCCCATGCGCTCTTGTCGACGAGGTGGTCCGCTACCGCCATGCCCGTGCCATCAACTCGGGGTCACCGAGGTCCGGCAGCCCACCCGAGGCCAGTCGCTCGCCGAAGCTCGTCCGGAGCTTGAACTTGACGTACTCGGACAACGCGCCGTTGACGGTCTCCTTCTTGGTCTTGGTGCCCAGGAACTCCGCCGCCTGCGCCAGCAGTTCGTCATCCAGATCGATGAGCGTCTTCGACATCGTCCCACCTCCTGTATATGCAATCGACAGAGAACAGGATACAACATTCTGTGACTCACGCACATCTATTATGGAGGTTCAGCGATAACCTAAGAGGTCATGTCAGCGGCGTGCCAGCAGGGCTGCACGGTGCCCGCCTCCGCCGCGACAGACGGCGCCGATCATCGGAATGTCCTGCGTGCGCCACCCCCTGTAATGCTCGGGGGGTGGCTGTCAGATGCTCATGATGTGACCAGAAGTAGCCAGCGGCGAGAACCCCCTGCGGCGCGCCCGTTGTCCAACGTGACGATCGCGGTGGGCGCCGCCGTCGTGCTGGGCATCGGCGTGCTCGTCTGGATCGTGCTGCTGCGCCGCTACGGCGGCGCCGGTGCCGACGTGGAGCTGGACGCGATCCGCACCGCCGGGACTCTGCTGATCGGCACCGGTGGCGCGGCCGCGCTCCTGCTGGCCGCCCGCCGGCAACGCGCCACCGAGCTGGCCCTGCTGCACACCGACCGCGACGCCACCGAACGGCGGATCACCGAGCTGTACACCAAAGCCGCCGACCAACTCGGCAGCGACCAGGCCCCGGTCCGCCTGGCCGGCCTGTACGCCCTGGAACGCCTGGCCAACAGCACTGCCGAGCACCGCCAGACGATCGTCAACGTCATCTGCGCCTACCTGCGCATGCCCTACGCTCCCCCACCTGACCGCCGACCCGCAACGGCACCCACCGCAGCACGACCCTGCACCGACGGCGCCCCCGAGCGCTCACCGCCCGCGTGTCGGCACCCCCGCCCCCACCGTCCCGGCATCAGCAAGCTCGCGAGGAGCGCCAAGTCCGGCTCACCGCCCAAGACATCCTCACCCGCAACCTGCGCCTCGCCCCAGCCGCCCGCCGACTCTGGTGGCAGTGGAAACGGACTCCCCAACCCGCACCACTCTGGCCCGGGATGAGCCTGGATCTCACCGGAGCACTCCTCATCGACTTCACCTTGACGAACTGTCAACTCGCCAACGCCGACTTCAGCGACGCCCAGTTCACCAGCAACGCCGACTTCCGCGACGCCCAGTTCACCAACAACGCCGACTTCCGCGGCGCTCGCTTCGCGCTGGATACTGAAGTAATGCCACCCTCTGGGTGGATCTTGAGTTCAGCGCAGCCTGAGGAGAACGAAGGCCCTGGTTACCGGTATCTCGTGCGGGTTGCGGACGTGGCTGACGCGGAGACGTGAGCGGAGAGCAAGGGTATCCGAGCGGCAACCTGGGAGGAGTGGCTAGAGGTTGGAGAGGGCGCGGTTGAGGCGTTGGTGCAGGTCGGCGAGACCGGGGAGGGCTCGGCGCGGGCGGGGGGCGTGACGCAGGGCGGTCAGGTCGTCGGCGTGGCGGCGGGACTGCGCGGTGGGAGCCGCGTCCAGGGCTGCGTTGGCCACGGCGAAAGCTTCGTCCGGGTCACCGTGGGTGAAGAACAGAATGGCGAGCCGGGTCAGTGACCGTACCCGCGCGTTGATGTGGCCGGGCGAGTGAAGTTAGGCAGCAGTGCGAAGCCCACCTACGGTCTCAGCCGCGGCGCGTCCACGTAAGGCCAGCGGCCAGAGGGCATAGCCGATGGCTTCGGCACGCTCGGCCGGGGAGAAGAGACCCCTCCAGTGAACCTGGCCAGGTTACCGACCTGGGAATGCAGGGGCCGCACGCGGACGGGTCGAGGAGAGCATCGCGCAGGCCCACTGCCCAGCGCAGTTGCCCACCCAGCCGCTCGCGTACCCCGCCACCGCCAAACCGCTGGGTCGAGTCGAAAGCTTGCGCGGTCAGCTCGCGGACCTGCTCGACCTTCTCGGTACCGATCCGACGCGGGATCGGGGAGAGCTCAGCACGGGGGACGTCCACGAGCGCGCCAGCGGACCGGGCGGTGGTCAGCTCGGCCGCCGGGAACTTGGTCAGCGCCATATGGCGTCCAACGTTGTCCACTGGGGAGGAGTTGGTAACGAACGGCGGGAGTAAAAGCCCAGCTCGGCGGCCGAGCAATACCCTGTCACGTGAGTTCCGGAGCCGGACGGTCCGAAACCTGCCCTCGCGCGGCAACAATCTCGGCCATGTCCTCATCGACGGCGTCCCAGTCGCCCGCGAGGGCTCCGGCGAATGCGGCGAGCCCAATCGATGGGCAAGGCTCGTCCTTGACGACACCGATGCGCTCGATCGTCATGTCCTGAACTCACCTCATCTCAAAGCCGGAGCATCAGCAACGTGCTAGACCCTGGACAGGGCGCGGTTGATGCGGTGGTGGAGATCCGGGACGCCGGAGACACCGCGGTGCCGGCGGACGGCGCGGCGCAGGGTGATCAACTCGTCGGCGTGGCGGCGGGACTGCGCCACGCCTGCCTCGTCGAGAGCCGTGTTGGCCACGACGACGGCTTCGTCCGGATCGCCTTGGGCGAACTGCAAAGTGGCGAGGTGGGTCAGGCAGTATGCCCGGCCGCGGACGTAGCCGGGCGCGTGGGTGTCGGCCGCCGTGCGCAGCAGGGCTGCGGTCTCGGTGACGGCCTGGCCCTGCATGGCGAAGGGCCAGAGGGCGAACCCGGTCAGGTCGGCGAGCACAGCCGGCGAGAAGTAGGCGACCATGGCGGGCGACTCGTTGGCCGGGTCGGCCGCGGCGACCTGCTCCTCGATGCGGCCGAGGGCGGCCCGGCACGCCTGCACGTCGCCACGCCTGGCGTGTGCGGTGGCCTCCACCGAGCTCACCCAGGCGCGCTCCAGCGGGGTGAGCCGGTCGGGACGCACCATCGCCTCCTGCGCCAAGGTCAGCGCCCCGTCACCGTCGCCGCAGTTCTCGGCGATCCGGGACAGCTGAGACAGTGCTTTGCTCTGCAGTGACCAGTCACCGGCCTGGTAGGCGCACCGCAGCGCAACCTCGGAGCAGCGACTCGCCGCAGTGTCCACCCCCATATCCTGCGAGACCGTCGAGACACACCGGGCCAGGTGGCCGACCGAAGAGTGCAGGTCGTGAGTCGCGGACGGATCGATGTGGGCGTCGAGCAGGCTCACCGCCCAGCGCAATTGTCCACCCAGCCGCTCGCGTACCCCGTTACCGCCGAACCCCTGGCTCTTCTCGTACGCGCGGACGCTCATCGCGCGGACCTGCGCCGCCTCCTCGGCGCCGACCCGGCGCGGGATCGGCGAGGGCTCAACAAGGGCGGCGTCCACCAGCGCGGCCAGCGGCCCCGAGGTGGCCAGCCCGGCCGCCGGGAGCTTGGTCAGCACCACACGGCGTCTCACATCGTCCTCCCGGGGAGGAGCGGGTAGCGAACGGCGGGAGTAAAAGCCCAGCTCCACGTCCGAGGCTACCCCGAAATGCGTCCGAAACGCCGCCCGGCACCGGACGTTCGGCCAGGTGATCACACCCCGCTCCAACCGGCCGATGTACTCCACATCCACCGGATACCCGAGCCGTTCACCGATGGCATCAGCCACCTGCTGTTGGGTCTGATTGCGCGCGCTGCGCGCACGGCTGAGCCGCTGGTTGCGTCGATACTCCCCATTCATGCGCCGCAGAATAATGAACCGAAACCGCCGGGTGAATCCGGCGGTTTCGCGGCCCTACCCGGCAATTAAGGATGCGGCCATGGTTGGAGACGTCCACAACAGACCGTGGACGCTCGACAGGGTGCCGCGCGGCTCGTGCTGAATTCGCCAGGCGGGTCGCGTGGCCCCACCACCATCGGGAGCACCAATGGCGACGGCCGTGCGGCATCGGGGCAGCGGCGAGCTGGCCAAGAGGTTCAGCGAGGTGCTGGCCATGGAGGTGCTCGACCGGCTGCACCAGCTCGATCTGCTTGCCGCTGGGGAGCGCCGGTCTGCGGCTGACGTGGCACTGATCCGCACCGAAATGCGCTCGATGGTCGCCACGCTGCGACGGCTGCTGGAGCGGCACCACACCGATGACGACGACCGCTGCCCCCGGTGCCGCACCTGGGGCTGGCGGCGCAGGCGGTGGCCCTGTCCGGTCTGGACCGAGGCCCACCGACGCCTGCTGACCCGATACCCATCACCGGCCGGGCGGATCTAGCCGACCCAGCCGCTCCCTTGAACGGCGGTGACCTCGACCTTGATGTATCCCCCATCAGGGTGCCGGTTGCCGCTACCGTCTCGGCCGGGCCTGGGCTGTGCCCTCCCCCCGCACACCCGAGCCCGGCCGGGGCACCAACCCCAAGCCCGGTCACCGTCCCATCACACTGCCGATCAACAAACGGCAGGACTACCCAGGACCACCCTGTGGGCTTGAGTCAAGCGATCCTTCGGCAGGCCGGGCTCAAGAACGAGAGATCAAGATGACCAAGCGCACAGTCACCTACACCGTGACCGTTGACGACGATACCGACGGCCTCTGGGCCGAGGTTGCCGAGCTGCCCGGTGTCTTCGCTACCGGAGCCAATCTTGCTGAACTCTCCGCGGCGCTGCAGGAGGGAGTCGAGCTCTACCTGTGGTTCGCGGAAGTGCCCGGTCATTGTCTCGGGGAATTCCGCCAGCCCGAATCGGCTATTTTCGGCGATCTTGATGGCGAGAGGCGGCGGGCGGTGAGCAGGCCGGTGGAATGATCGACGGTGATCAGGCCGCCGAACCGGTCGATCACCGCTCCGATTCCGGCGAGGACGGTGCCGAGCGTCTCGGACGGCAGGATGCGATGGTTGCTGAACGTGGGTAGCTGGTCGAGCCACTCGTCTCGCCGGTACACGCGCTGCCAGGGGTAACGGCGCCATTCGACCGCCTCGAAGAGGCCCGAGGCGGTGAGCTCGGCGAGGTGCCCGTCATCGGACGAGCCCATGCGAGTCCCCACTGTCGTCTCCAGGCTGGGAACCAGGTTCGGCGCGTGTCGCTGATAGACCTCGACGAACGCGGCCTGCACCTCAGGAGCGTGGACGTTGCTGTTCCAGAACAATGAGGATTATGCGAAACCCCACGATGTGCGCATAGGG
>JBOHHD010000746.1:0-8063 GCA_050700515.1 Pseudonocardiaceae bacterium | reverse complement strand
GCCACGAACTGGAAGGCGCCTACCTGGCCCAGCGCATCGCCAACGGGACCAAGACCAAAGCTGAAGAACCCCTGCTTCGCCTGCTGATCGCCAATGACGGTGACAGCGCTGAACACTGGCAGCAGGTGACAGCGGCCTTGGCGGATGAGGTCAGCGGACCGCAGCGGCTCGTCGCCGTCGTCGGGACCGGTCAGACCCTCACCGGGCGGCAGGAGGCCATCGAGGCACTGACCGTCGACCACGGTATTCCGGTGATCGCATCCCAGCTGACCGGTGATCACTTGACTCCGCCGACGACACAGGCTCCGGTGCAGGGTCTGGTGCGGCTGGCGCCGTCCAGCAGTGATCAAGTAGCCGCCGCGGTGGCCTTCCTCAAACGCGAGCCCAGTATTGCGCGCGCCCTGCTGGTGCAGAGCACCGATCCGGGCGACGGGTACTCGAAGTCACTCGGTGACGCATTCCTCACCGCTTTTCCGGACGCCACGCACACGGTACTCACCCCCGCCGAGAAATACAATCCGCAACTCGGCGGTGTCGCGAACACAATGAAAGGAATGCTTGCCAATATTTGCCAGCAAAGACCCGATGTGATTTTTTTCGCCGGCCATGGCCAGGAACTTGTAGAGTTCGTCAACGCGCTTCCGGAACGACCCTGCGATCTCCGGATTAATATCATAACCGCGGACTCTGCGGTCAACTTCACCACCACGGTGACCCAGGATCATGATGAACTACGTAGAGGGATGGAGACCAATGTGGTGGTTCGATACACAGCACTGGCGCATCCGGAATCATGGAAAGCATTCGCAGGGAGTTTCAAACCAGGACTGAGCGAACTTTTCCAATCTCCCTGCGAAGAAGTATGCTTTGATATCTTTTTCCGCGGCGAGTCGCTCGACGACGGGTCGGCGATCATAGGCTACGACGCGATCACCACCGCCACCACCGCGATTCGCCCCGGCGGAACCCCGAACGACACACCCGACCTGATCACTCAAGAGTTCAACCGCCTGCACGGATCAAGAGCTGTCGCCGGAGCCAGCGGTTGGATCTCGCTCGACAACGGTAATCCGATCAACAAAGCAGTGCCCATCCTGGAGGTAAGACCCGACGGCACCGTGATGTTCGTGCAGTTGAGCTCGTCACGCAGATCGCCGTGCCACCCGGGTGACCCTGATCTGTGCTGATCCGGCCGTTCAACGCATGTCCGAGGAGTATTCGATGGTCAGGCCGCCGGCATTAGGCAGTTGGTTCAGCAGTATGCTAATCAATATTTGCCATCAAAAATCGCATGTGATATTCTTCGCCAGCCGCAGTCCCGATTTGGTGGCATTCGTGAAGGCGCTACAGGATCGCTCCTGCACCGGCGAGGTGCCGATTAATATCGTGCAATTGAGCTTGCTCGGCCGATCACCAGGCGAACCGCCCTGTGATCCAGGTCCGTCCTGCCGACCTGGGGACCCGGTCGCACCGTGCTGAATTCATCCAGGTGAAACCGGTGCGATTGGGGGGAATTGAGGCGGGGGGAACCAAGGTTGTCTGCCTCGTGGGGTCTGATCCGGAGCACATCGTGGGTCAGGCCCGAATCCCCACCGGCGAGCCGACCCAGACCTTGGCCCAAGTGGTCAGATTCTTTCGAGATCACGTTGCGGCCAGTGGGCCATTGACCGCGATCGGCATCGCCTCATTCGGGCCGGTGGAGCTGCGCCGATCCCACCCGCGATACGGGTTCATCACGACCAGCCCGAAACCTGGTTGGGCTTACGTCGACGTAGTCGGCCCGATCCGCCACACATTCGGTGTGCCGGTGGGATTCGACACCGACGTCAACGGGGCGGCGCTTGGCGAAGGCCGCTGGGGGGCCGCACAAGGTCTGGACACCTTCGTCTACCTGACCGTCGGCACTGGTATCGGCGCCGGAGCCGTGCTCGAGGGCCGCATCGCACACGGGCTGGTGCACCCCGAGATGGGGCACCTCAGCGTGCCGCGCCAGCCCGGCGACGATTTTCCCGGCAGTTGTCCATTCCACGGCGACTGCTGGGAAGGCATGGCCAGCGGCGCGGCCATGGCCGCGCGCTGGGGTCGCCCCGCCGAGCAACTCAACGGTGCGGAGTTGCGGGCCGCGGTCGAGTTGGAAGCCGCCTATCTGGCCGCCGGACTGCGCAACATCGTGTACGCGATCGCGCCGCAGCGCATTGTGATCGGCGGTGGTGTGGCCGCGCTGCCGGAACTGCTCCCTGGGGTGCGCGCTCAGCTCATCGAGATGCTGTCCGGCTATCCCGGCGTGCCCGAACACGGCACCGATGACTTCGTCGTCCCGGCCGCGCTCGGTCCCCTGGCCGGCCCGGTTGGCGCCCTTGTCCTCGCCGACCAAGCGGCCGGACAGTGACACTCCCGCGCTCACGACCGCCATCCGGTGCCGAATCGCCACTTGAGGCTTCTCTTCGACCGCTATTCTGCGCCGAATTATCGCCAGCGACAGTTGCGTGAAGTTGTTGACGGGAGAAGGGAATCCTGGCAGGCTGGATGGCGCTCGGGGACCTATCACAGAAACAATGGCGAGTCTCGCTGTGGCAGAAGATGCTGTAGCAGGGGGTGCCGAAGCTATTGCCACGTTCGAAACGGAGGCCAGGCCCTCGTGGTGGTCCAGAGCGATCGAATCTACGGTCGAGAACCGGTGATCAAGCTTGTTCGCAATCTCATGACGCGCAAGGAAGTAGGTGGTTCCCTACGGAACCAACGCTTCCCGATCCTGGTGATCGAAGGATTCCGGGGCGCAGGCAAGGCCACCCTGCTGTCGGCGCTGAGCGAACTGCTCGACCAGCGGGTTCCGCATGCCCGGTTGGACTTCGAAGCCAACGAACACGCCTCGATACCGCAGGTGCTCTCCGCGTTGGCCTTCAAACTCAGCATAAGGTGCCCTCGGTACGGCGCGCTCCGGTTCCCTCGGTTCATCATCGGGCAGCTCGTGATGGACCTGAACCTGGATCTGAACAACCGTCCGCTAGCCTGCCGAGAAGTCGTCGCGGAGCTGGAACGGCTGCGGGGAGTCGACACCTTCACCGACGTGCTGGTGGATACCGCAGGCAATGTGCTGAAAACCATGGGCAGGGGCGGCGCATTGCCCGTCGAACCACCCCGCAGTATGTTGCGGATCATCCTGGAGGGGTTGACGAAGGGAGCGCCGAGGCGCATCGTCCTCGGGTCCTTCCAGAACTGGTACGGCCACCGGGGCCTGGGCGCGACCAAAGACTCCATCGATGAACTGGTCACCCTCAACCAATGGGCCAATAACGCCAAGGACGGGAACGAGAACGACCAGCAGCGTGTCGGTCGGCTCCTCTTGGCTGCGTTCATCGCCGATCTACGGGCCGAGTTCGACCGCGGCAAACGGGCCGACGAGCGATCACTCAACTGTGTCGTCCTGCTCGACAACGTCGATACCGAACTCGGTCGTCAGTTCCTCGAGGAACTGGCCCAGACCCGCCTTCAACACGGGCCGGACGACGCCGACCCGCTCACCGTCGTGGCCAGCAGCGGGGGCATGTTGCTGGCCGACATTCCCGATGAGGACTGGTCCCTGGTGACGCTGGCCGACCTCCGCTCCGGGCAGCTCCCCGACACCGCTGACCTGTCCCGGCCCTGGTAGCGATGCCGGCTGCCCGACCTCACCAAGCCGGAGGTCGACCGGGCGGTGGCGGCCCTGGCTTTGGATCGGGGTAACAATCGGCGCTTGACCCGAATGGTCTTGCAGCTGACCAACGGCCATCCGGCGTCAACCCGACTGGTACTGGAAGCCATCGCCAAGAATCCACCCACCAAAGGCATGATCGAGCCCGAAGTGATCCTCGGTCAGAAATCATCAGGTGAGAGATCGCAGCACTCATCGACGGTGGAAGATCAGATGCTCGATCGTCTGCTGGCCGACGTTGCTGACCGAAGAAGGTTACGGGACCTGGAGACCTGCGCCGCAGCTCGCGAATGGGAGCACGCATTGACGCTGCCCGTCCAGGACAATCGCCAGGCGAGCGAGCGGGCCACATACCTGGAGCTCCTCGAGTCGACCCTGTGGCCCGCCGACCAGACAGCGGGACCCGCCCTACTGCGCAGGTTGCTGGTGCGCCGCCTCGCCCAGCGTGATCCCGCGATCCAGCGTGATCCCGCGATCTCGCCGAGTTGGTCGGAGGTGCACGGCCGGCTCCGCGATGCCTGCTGCGCCGAGGGTGATGAACCAGGTGAGCTGTACTACGCCCTCGCGGGCGGACAGCTGGAGTTGGTGACGCGGCGACTGCACCAGCGCCTCGCTGAAATCGAGGACCAGCCGTGGCTCGAACTGCTCGAGTCGGTCACCGCCGCACCGCGCCAGCACCGGCAGCACCGCGTTTTGGTGGAAGAGGTACGCGCGCTGGTGGACGGGACCGGGCTGGAGCAGGCGCTCACCTCGCTGGCCCAGCTGATCGCCGCGCTGTGGATCGTCGCCAGCCCCTTCGTCGACAGTAACCGCAGCGACCTGCACATCCAGATCGCCGACGACTACACCGATATCGCTCGACTCACCCGGAACGCGCCCTCCGCGGTATTGCGGAAACGATCGCGCTGGCATCGGAAGGAGGCCGAGAAATGGGGCTGACCAGCCTGACCGGGTACGGGGAAAAGCACGGATCCGAGGGATGTCGGCGCGGGGGGCACTCGTGACCAACACGATGGAAAGGATCTTTGAACCACCGGAGACCAAAGCGGCGAAAAGGCATCGTATTCGCACCCGGATCGCCCTAGGAACCGTGGGCGTCGTGCTTGCCGCCAGCGTAGTGATGGGTAGCTACACATGGTTTCATATCTGCGGGTCACTCGGCTCCGGGGTGTGGCAGGTCGAGGGCGAGTGCGTCGGCGTCACCGATGGCTCCTACCTCTTCGATCCCGAATTCGAGACCATCCAGAAGAAAATCGTGGAGGAGAACGCCCGGGTGCGTGCGCAGGCGGACTCCTATATCACGGTGGCCCTCCTCGACCTGTTGACCCCGACAGTGATCAGCGCCAAGTCCGCCGAGAACGTCCGGCACGGGCTCGAAGGCGCGTACACGGCGCAGCGACGGCTTAACGAAACGGTCATCCCCGGCGCCTCCCGGCCGCAGATCCAACTGGTTCTTGCCAACAAGGGCAACACCGACGAGCAGTGGCGACGGGTGACAGCGCAGCTCGTAGCGATGAAGTCGATTGAGGGAGACGGCGCGCTCGTGGCCGTGATCGGCTTGGGCGTCAGCACCACACAGACCCAGCACAACGCCGAGGCCTTGGCGAACGACGACATTCCCATGGTCGGCACCCTCCTCACCGCCAATGAGCTGGACTACAACCACATAACCGGCCTGATCCGAGTGTCGCCGACCACTCTGGACTACGCCAAGGCGCTGCGCAGTCATGTGGATACCCGCACCGACCTGACCGATCCCACCGATCCCAGCTCCGCCGTCGTGGTATACGACATGAATTCCGACACCGCTGACCTGTTCACCAAGTCACTGAAGAACGACCTTGAGCAGGAGATGCAGAATCTGATAAAAGGTCGCCCGCCCCTGCCGTTCTTCGGAGCATCCATTCCCAGCGAAGTAGGAGCCGGCAGGTTCGACCTCCTCACGCCCAACATCTGCGCACCGCCTGCGGACGTCGTCCTCTACGCGGGCCGGAGAGTCGATCTTGGAGGTCTCCTCGATTGGCTGGCGCGCCGAGGGTGTGTTAGCACGCCACTGACCGTGATCACCGCTGCCGACATCGGTGAACTACTGAGTACGCGGGAACAGCAGTTGACTGACGCCAATCTCACTGTCGTGTCCGCGGGAACAAACGATGCCGAGGGGTGGGGGCGCGGCGCAGAAAAAGCGCCAGAGCACTACGACGACTTCCTCATGGCCTTCCGGGAACTCGGATTCGACCCCGAAAATAATGCCAAAGATTTGGTCGACGGCCAGGCCATCCAGATGCATGACGCGTTGCTGACCGTCGAGCAAGCGGTGCGATTGGCGGCCCCGGAAAACTCGTCCCCCACCGCCGGACAGGTACGCGGCGTGCTGCTGACCCTGAGCGGCGAAAATAAGGTACAGGGGGCTGGCGGCACATTGAGTTTCATCTCCCGCGCGACGGGTGCAGGCAATCCTGTGGGCAAATGGGTGCCGGTGCTCAAATTCCCCTCGCCTTCCGCTGATCCCTTCGGCCGGCAAGTGGTGACGCCGTCCTACGTCACGGAGTGACCAGCAGGGGAACCAGCTGCTCGGCGGCGGTCAGTGAACCGTGGTGACCGATCAGGGGGGCGAGTCTGGATCCGGACCGCGACCGCACGACAGCGATCTCCGTGCGAGCGGCGACGATGACGTCACCGATGCGCTCCCGGAAGTGGTCCTCCACAACGGGTCCGAACCAGCCCTGCTCGATGGCCTCGTCACGGGTCACGATCCAGGCCCGGTCCCCGATCAGCTCGCGCCAGGCCGCGAGGACGTCATCGATGGCGCCCGGCTCGGTGTAGACGTATCGGGCGCGCGGCTCGCCGCCCAGGAGGCGCACCCCGGCCTGCAGGGCCGGTTCGGTGTCGAAATCGAGCCGACCCTGCTCGGGCACCGTCACCATCCCGTGATCCGCGGTCACCACGAGCCGGCCCCCCGGCGGCAGGCCCTCGGCGATCGTGGCCGCCAGCCGGTCGATGTGGGCCAGTTGCAGCCGCCACGGCAGCGACCCGACGCCGTAGAGGTGGCCGAGCAGGTCCAGGTCACCGTGGTAGGCGTAGCAGAACGCCCGCTCACCGCCGGACAGTGCGGTCAGCGCGGTACCGGCCAGGTCACCCAGGGCATACACCCCGTGAAAGTCAGCGCCCCGCAAGACCGCCCGATCCAGCCCCGTGCCCTGGTGCTGGTGCGGGACCGCCAGCCGGACCCGCACGCCGGCAGCCACGGCTCGTTCCAGCGTGGTGGGCAGCGGCTGGATGTGCTCGGGAACGAACCGATCCCGGAGATCGGTCTGCTCCCCGTGACGGTGGGTGCTCCAGGCCAACGCGTTGATCAGCATGCCGTCGGAAATCGCGAACGAGAAACCGACGATCCCGTGCTGACCGGCGGGCAGGCCCGTGCCCAGCGCAGCCACGCTGGTCGCCGTCGTCGCCGGAAACCCGGCGGTGATCACATTCTCGGTCAGGGAGGTCAGGAAGGGGGCATCGGCCGAATGCTCGTGCAACGCCTGCCACCCCAGACCGTCCACCAGCAGCAGGCACACCTGACGGGCCGGGTCCAGCGCCAGCCGGTCCACGAAACCGGGAACCCCGAGACCGGCCAGGAGGGCGGGCACCACGTCGGCGAGCGCGCCCGTCCCGTAAGCGGGCACCAGTGGGGTGACCATGTTCAGCAGCCTCCAGCGGTGTGCGGGCATGGTCAAGCACTGTGCGCGCAGCGTCAATGACTTTCTCCCCCACCCCCGACATGCTCGAACATGCCCAACCCCAGGAGTAGGTCATCAGACGAGCTCTTCAGGGACCGGAGGAGAGAGAGTTTCATCAGGTTTTCGATTTCCCCACGCATGGCCGGCAGTGGCAACCCGCGGGCAGGACTCAGGAAACAGCGAGCATGATCGTCTCCGTGGGGTTGGCCTGCCCGGTGGCGCGTCGTTCGAGGAGCGTTACCCCGGCGGCGATCTCGCGGAAGGTGTCGCCGAGCTGGTCAGCCTTGCGCGTGTCGGCTTCGGCAGCCAAACACAGCGCACCGAGTCGTATGGCGGTGGCACTGTCCTTGGTCAGGGGTTGTTGCCGGGTGAATATTGGCAAGGCGGCTTCCTGAAGATTTTTCGTGACCAGGTGAACCCAGGGCAGTGGAGCTGCGTCTTCGACCGGCCCCAGGAGGTTCACCAGCGCCTGTGATCCGCTGTGGATCTTGTCTGCGAGAGTATCCGGAGACACGACGTGGTGGGCTTGGGCGATACCGGTCTCGTCGATGAATACCTGCGCGAACTCGGCAGGCCAGGTGGCCATCGGCGGGTACCGGCGAAGGACACGAGTAAGAGCATGGGTCAGGGCACTGCCCATGACC
>JBOHHD010000745.1:0-3708 GCA_050700515.1 Pseudonocardiaceae bacterium | reverse complement strand
GTGCGCAATATCGCGCAGGTCACGACCGCGGTGGCCGAGGGCGATCTGAGTCAGAAGATCACCGTCGATGCCCGGGGCGAGATCCTGGCGTTGAAGAGCACGGTGAACACGATGGTCGGCCAGCTCTCGTCGTTCGCCGACGAGGTGACCCGGGTGGCCCGGGAGGTGGGTACCGAGGGCAAGCTGGGCGGCCAGGCCCAGGTCAAGGGAGTTTCGGGGACCTGGCGGGATCTGACCGAGAGCGTCAACCAGCTCGCCTCCACGCTGACCATCCAGCTCCGCGCCATCGCGGGGGTCTCCACCTCGGTGGCCCGGGGCGATCTGACCCAGCAGATCAGCGTGCAGGCCAAGGGTGAGGTCGCCGACCTCAAGGACAACATCAACCAGATGATCGTCACCCTCCGGGAGACGACCACGAAGAATGCCGAGCAGGGCTGGCTGGACTCCAACCTGGCGCGCATCGGCGGGCTGCTGCAGGGCCAACGGGACCTCACCGAGGTCTGCAACATGATCATGACTGAGGTGGCTCCGTTGGTGAACGCGCAGGTCGGCGCCTTCTTCCTGCGACCTGTCATCGACGGTTCCGGTCCGGTGGAGTGGCGGCTGTCCGGCTCCTACGGGTTGACCGGCACCGGTGGTCAGGCCACGTTCCTGCCGGGGGAGGGCCTGGTGGGGCAGGCTGCCGCCGATAAACAGGTAATCCTGCTCACCCCGGTTCCCGAGGGCTACCTGCCCATCCGGTCCGGCGTCGGTGCCACCACCCCCGCGGCTGTCGTGGTGCTGCCGGTGCTGTTCGAGGGCGAGTCACTGGGCGTCATGGAATTCGGCGCGATCGGCCCGTTCTCCGAGCTGCACCTGGCCTTCCTGGAACGGCTGGTGGTCACCATCGCGGTGGCGATCAAGACGATCCAGGCCAACCGCCGCACCGAGGAGCTGCTGGCCCAGTCGCAGCGCCTCGCCCGGGAAATGCAGGATCAGTCGGCCGAGCTGCAACGCACCAACGCCGAACTCGAGGAGAAAGCCGAGTTGCTGTCCGAGCAGAATCGCAAGATTGAGATCAAGAACCTGGAGATCGAGACCGCCCGGCTGGGTCTGGAGGAGAAGGCCCAGCAGCTCGCGCTGGCCAGCCAGTACAAGTCCGAGTTCCTGGCCAATATGAGCCATGAGCTGCGTACCCCGCTCAACTCGCTGCTGCTGCTGTCCCGAATGCTGGCCGACAACCCCGACCGCAACCTCAACCCCAAGCAGATCGAGTTCGCCAGCACCATCCACAGTGCCGGCTCCGATCTGCTCGCGTTGATCGAGGACATCCTGGACCTCTCCAAGATTGAGGCGGGCCGGATGGATGTCCAGGTCAGCCCGTTGAGCCTGGCGGACATCCGAAGCTACGTCGAGCAGGTTTTCCAGGCGCAGACCGAGGAGAAGGGCCTGGAGTTCCGAGTGCGGATGGCAGGTGGTGTCGATCAGATCGTCACCGATGCCCAGCGGCTGCAGCAGATCCTGCGCAACCTGCTGTCCAATGCGGTGAAGTTCACCGATTCCGGCAGCGTCACCCTGACCATCGAGCCCGCTGCCCGGGGCATGGTGTTCGGCGTGCCGACTCTCGATACCGCGGAACGGGTGATGGCCTTCGCCGTGCAGGACACCGGCATCGGCATCGCGGACACGAAGTTCTCGATGATCTTCGAGGCGTTCCAGCAGGCGGATGGCACCACCAGCCGCAAGTACGGCGGCACGGGACTGGGTCTTTCGATCAGCCGGGAGCTGGCGCGGATGCTGGGTGGGGCGATCACGGTGACGTCCGCGGTCGGCGAGGGATCCACATTCACCCTGTACCTGCCCGAGGGTCCATCGTTCGACAAACCGGCCCCCTTGCCCAGGACCGGCGAGTTCACCGGCGGTGACTGGCGTCCGCCGCGTTGCCACGGCGGCACGCCGATTCTGCGTCCGCCACCTACCGGACGGCGCAGCTCACCGTCCCGTCGGCTCCTCGAAGGGGCCACCGTGCTGATCGTCGACGACGATGTGCGTAACGTCTTTGCGTTGACCAGCGCGCTGGAGCTGCACGGCCTCAACGTGCTCTACGCCGACAACGGTGCCGCCGGACTGTGCATGCTCACCGAGCATCCCGAGGTGGACGTGGTGTTGATGGACGCGATGATGCCGGATCTGGACGGCAACCAGACCACCCGGCTGATCCGGGAATTACCCGGTGGAGCCGTGCTGCCGGTGGTTTTCCTCACCGCGAAGGCCATGCCGGGGGACCGGGAGTCCAGCTTCGCGGCGGGTGCCACCGACTACATCACCAAACCGGTGGACCTCGATGAACTGCTGGATGCGATGTGCGGCTGGGTGGCGCACTACCGCGCCCACGCGGACGGGCAATGACCTTGCTCCCCCTCCCGAGGGTGCTGATCGTCGACGACCGCAGGGACAACCTGCTGGCTCTGGAGGCCCTGATGCAGGGTCTCGCGGTGGAGCCGGTGACGGTCGCCAGTGGCGCGGACGCGCTGAAGCGGCTGCTGGCCGAGGACTACGCCCTGCTTCTCCTCGATGCCCATATGCCGGGGATGGACGGCTTCGAGACCGCAGGGCACATCAAGCAGCGGGAACGCACCCGCAACATCCCGATCATCTTCCTGACCGCGGCCGACTACGACGCCCATCTGGCGTTCCGCGGTTACGAAGTGGGCGCGGTGGACTACATCACCCGGCCGTTCGACCCCTGGATGCTGCGGGCCAAGGTGTCCGTATTCGCCGATCTGTGGCGGACCACCGCTGAGCTTGCCGCTCAGGTCGAGGCCGCCCGCGCGCTGGAGGCCGAGGTGTCCGCGCTGCGCTCAGCGGTCGATGACGCGCTGACCGCGCTGTACCGCATGCCGACCGGGGAGTCCGGGGAAATGCCCGGTGAAGCCGAAACGGCGTTGGCACAAGCGTGTACCCGCCTGGAAGAGGTCCGGCAGAGCCCGCGGACGGGCGTGGGGTGAGGGCGTGGTGGAGATCGTCGTACAGCGCACCGACCCGGACTCCGATCCCGTTGTGGTCGTGGCCGGTGAAGTGGACCTCCTGACCGCGCCCCGACTGCGTCAGACGATCCTCGATCTGCTCGCCGAGGAACCCCCGCGTGGAGTCCGGATCGATCTGGCGGAGGTGGGCTTGCTCGACTCCACCGGGGTCTTCGTCCTGATCGACACCTACAAGCGCGCCCAGATCCGCGGGGTCACCCTCATCGTCGAGCGTCCCCAGCGGATCGTGCGCCGCGTCCTGGAGATCTGCGGCCTCCTCGACATCCTCACCGGCAACCCCTAGCCCCAATCCCGCGTGTCCGTCCCCCATGCACGGTGTGTCCGCTTCTCATGCACGGTGTGTCCGGCTCTCATGCTCATCTGGTGAGCAGTGACAGCAGGGTGGCGTGGTAGACGGCTTGGACGGTGGGAAGGGTGTCGAGCCGGATGCTGCGATCAGCGGGGTCGCGCTGCTCCCGTGGTCGTTCCGCACGCCAGCGGCCTTCGCTCCCCGGCGCGAGCGAGGTGTGATCCGCCAGCTACGAGTACGAGTTCCTCGCCGAGGACGGCCGATTCCTGGTCGGGGTGCCCGGGATGGTGTATTGCAGCAAAGATCAACACATTAACCTGCCCTGATGATCATAGGGATCGCGGATCGGGGGACGTGCCCCGATCGGAAGGAGGTGACTCGCCACCCTCTACC
>JBOHHD010000744.1:0-2904 GCA_050700515.1 Pseudonocardiaceae bacterium | reverse complement strand
GTACCCCGCCGTCACCTATGGCCGCCCCCCGGACCGCGACCACGGAGCCGACCTCCGGGCGCTCCTGCACCCCGGACAGGTCGATCTGCACCGCCAGCCCGTCCGGGCGCAGCACGTTGGCCCGGTCGTTGTTGAGGGTCGTGACGGTGCCCAGCACCCGTGCCTGAATCACGCTGACGGCCGCAGCGGTGCCGTCGGGACCGACCCGGATCACGACCCGCTCCCCGGTGTCGAGGTCACTCAGCTCGTGGTTGCCCGCACCCCGGACGCGGGTGTCCTCGTCGGTGGCGATTGAGGTCTGCGAGCCGCCATCCTGGGCCACCGTGAGGTCGTTCGCCCCGGATCCGGCCATCGTGCCCACCACGATCTGATCGTCGGATCCGAGCCACCACTGGCCAGGCCCGAACGGCCGGTGGTGACCATCAGGGCGATCGCCATCTCCTTCGGCCGGAAACGCGCTGGCGATCAGCTCGGACTCGGCGGCGAACGCCAGATCCGGTGCTGGGCGATCGTGCCCAAGCATGCCTGCTATCAGCAGCCCGCCGGCCAAACCCCCGACCAGCACTCCACCCAGCCCGATAAGCCAAGGCAGGCGACGACGTCGGCGGGGCGAAGGGGTGGCGGCGGCCGGTTCGGGTGCGAGGCTCTCCATGACTGTGCTCCAAGTCGCTGAGGGGACGCGGAGTGCGCCCGAATCCCACCGTGTCGCGGGGAGCTGAGCGGGAGCTGAAGGCGGCCGTTACCTGGCCGTTGCCTCAGCAGATCTTCAGCTAGATTTTCAGCGACCAGGTGCAGGATGTGCGGGTGGAGCAGGCGAGGGTCCTGGTGGTCGAGGACGCCGAGGCGATCCGGGTCGCGGTGGAGACCGGGCTGCGCACGGCGGGGTTCGCGGTCTGCGGCCGGGCCGACGGCAGCGAGCTCGAACGGGTGCTGCACAGCTTCCGTCCGGATCTGGTAGTGCTCGACGTGATGCTGCCCGGCCGGGACGGTTTCGCGCTGCTGTCCGTGGTACGCAGGCACGGTGACGCGGGCGTGCTCATGCTCACTGCCCGCGACGCCGTGGACGATCGCCTGCGCGGGCTGCACGGTGGTGCCGACGACTATCTGGTCAAGCCGTTCGCGCTCGCCGAGCTGGTGGCCCGGGTGTCCGCCGTCCTGCGCCGGCTGGGGCGGGTGCCGTCCACTGTGGAGATCGGCGACCTGTTGCTCGACACCACCGCGGGGGTGGTGACCCGCGGCGAGCGGCGCCTGGAGCTGACCGCCACCGAATGGCGACTGCTGGAGTACCTGGCCACCCAGCGCGGCCGGGTCGTCAGCAAGGAACAGATCCTCGTCGCGGTCTGGGGCTACGGGAACTACGACCCCAACCTGGTCGAGGTGCACGTCTCGGCGCTGCGTCGCAAGCTGGGTGGCCCGCCGTTGCTGCACACCGTGCGGGGCCTGGGCTACGTCCTGCGCCCGGAGCTGCCGTGACCGGGCCGCTGCGTACCGGGTCGCTGCGCCGGCGGGTGACCTGGAGCAGCGTCGCGGTGCTGGTCACCGCGCTGCTGCTGGTGCTGGTGCTGGCCGACGTGGCGTTCGGCACGCAGTCCCAGCGGGAGCTGGCCGGCCGGGTGGACGAGCAGGCCCGACTGGCTGCTCAACTCGCCCGGGCCGGGGTGCCGGCACCTCAGCTGCTGGGTCAGGTCCAGACGCCGGACGTGGCGGTCCAGCTGGTCGCCCCGGACGGCCAGGTGTACGGTCGGCCGCCGCCGGGCCCACCGCACCGGGGTCCGATGTCACGACGCGCTCTGCCGGACGGCTCCCTGCTCATCCTGACCGGCGACACCGAGCTCATCAGCGCCGCGCAGGGTCGGCTACGCGGGGTGCTGATGCTGGTCGGGGTGCTGGCGATCGCGCTGGCCGCGGTGGTACTGCTGGCCACCACCCGGGTGGCGTTGGCCCCGCTGGATGCGATGACCGCGCTGGCCCGCTCGATCGCCGGGGGAGACCGCGGTCGCCGCCTCTCGCCCACCCGCACCGACACCGAACTCGGCCGCACCGCGGCGGCCTTCGACAGCATGCTCGACGCGCTGGAGGGCACCGAGGCGCAGGCCCGCGCCTCCGAAACGCGAGCGCTGGCCTCCGAGGCACGGACCCGGCAGTTCGTCGCCGACGCGGCCCATGAGCTGCGTACTCCATTGGCCGGAGTGCGCGCCGCCGCCGAGGCAGGCGTCGCCCCCGGCCTGACCGA
Organism: Pseudonocardiaceae bacterium; assembly: GCA_050700515.1. GTDB lineage: Bacteria > Actinomycetota > Actinomycetes > Mycobacteriales > Pseudonocardiaceae. The sequence goes on along the minus strand of JBOHHD010000744.1, from coordinate 671 downwards.
GCCGGAGCGCCAACGGCTGCACGTCCTGCTGGTGCGGGAGGCCGGACGGGCCAGCCGATTGGTGGCCGACCTGCTGGCCCTGGCCCGTCTCGATGCCGGCCAGCAACCCCGCCGCGCTCCCGTCGAGTTGCTGGACTTGGCCCGAACCGAGGTCGAACGGATCCGGTTGCTCGCGCCGGACCTGGACGTCCGGGTCGATGGGCAGCCGGTGACGGTCGATGCCGACGCCCAGCAGGTGTTCCAGGTGCTGGCCAACCTGCTGGACAACGCCCGGCGCTACGCGACGGGACAGATCGCCGTGCTGGTGGCCGGCACGGTTGATGGCGCGGTGGTCACCATGACCGACGACGGCCCGGGGATCGCCGAGTCGGATCGGGAGCGCATCTTCGACCGGCTGGTCCGCCTCGACGAAGCCCGCACCCAGCCGCAGGGCGCCACCCCGTCGCAGGATGCCAGCTCGTCGCATGGTCCGTCCGGCGCCGGGCTGGGCCTGGCAATCGCCCGAGGTTTCGCCCGCGCGCACGGCGGCGACCTGCGTTGCGTCGCTCCCACCCCCGGCATGCCCGGCGGCGCCTTCCGCCTCGAACTTCCCTGCTCATAACGGGAGGCCATGGCGCTCGGCGATGCCGTACGGCCTGCTATCGCTGTAGCTCGGTGGTGTGTCTCAGGTC
>JBOHHD010000743.1:0-2485 GCA_050700515.1 Pseudonocardiaceae bacterium | reverse complement strand
GAACTTCCCTCCGCTGACTGTCAGCGGCAGTCACAGCGGGTGTCTACAAGATCGGGAACGGTCCACTGAGCAATCCTTGACGGAGCTATCGCAACGGAAGATGTCGGACACGTATCCCGCGCGGACTTGTCCACTGCGCTGCAGAGCCACGATCTTGTCGATGACGGCCCCGAGGCGGGCCGCGAGAACACAGCCTGCCCGCGCGGAAGACCCTGCCGGCGCGCGCTCAGCGACAGAAGAGTGTGTCCGTGCTGCGGCGGGATCGCCGATACCGCCAACACGGACGCGTGGCCGGCTCGTTGCGCCTGACCGTACCTAGCAGTACTATGCATCAGGCTTCTAGGTTATGGAATGGGGTGAGGTCTCGTGAAAGTCGCCAAGGATCTGGTGGCCGCCTCGGCGACGCCGATGGTGCTGGGCATCCTGGCCGAGGAGGAGAGCTACGGCTACGCCATCCTGCGGCGGATCAATGAGCTGTCCGGTGGTGAGCTGGACTGGACCGAGGGACTGCTGTACCCGTTGTTGCACCGGCTTGAGCGCCTGGGCTATGTGGAGTCGAGCTGGCAGTCGGTCACGGGGGAGCGGCGGCGCAAGTACTACCGCATCACCGACAAGGGCCTGGCTGAGCTTGCCGAGCAACGCCGCCAGTGGGACACGGTCGTGGACGCGCTCAAGGCGGTCTGGCTGGGCCCCGGTGATTTCACATCCTTGACAGCGATCCCCCTGGAGGGCAGGGCATGACAGCGCTAGAGGGTCAGGAGGAGTTGGAGGCGCAGTTCGCGCAGTGGCGTCACTACCTACAGCGTCGCCCAGAGCTGCAGCCCTCCGACGCCGACGAGCTCGAAGACCATCTCCGCGGTTCCGTTGACGAGCTCGTCGCGGTCGGCCTGCGCGCCGACGAGGCGTTCCTGGTCGCGGTCAAACGCATGGGTAGTTTGGACGACTTGTCCCGCGAGTTCGCCCGGGAGCATTCGGAACGGCTGTGGAAGCAACTGGTGCTGACCGGCGACACCGACAGCGCGGTGGCGGGAACCCGGTCGCGGCGTGACCTGTTCGCGATGGTCATCTGCGCGGCGGGCGCGGCTGCGTCGATCAAGGTGCCGGAGCTGTTCGGGATGAGGTTGGAGCAGGACGGCGCGTTCTACGGGCCGAACGCCAGCCTGTTCGCGCTGCCCTGGCTGGCGGCCTTTCTCGCCTGGCGCCGTCAGGCCCGACGCCCGCTGATCGCGATACTGGTGGCGCTGTTCGCGCTCGGTGCCGTGGCGGCCAACGCCTATCCCCTGGCCGAGACGTCGCAGTCGGTGGTCCTCACCAGCATCCACCTCCCCATCGCCCTGTGGCTCGTGGTGGGTCTGGCCTATGTGACCGACGACTGGCGCTCGTCTCGTCGGCGCATGGACTTCATCCGCTTCACCGGCGAATGGTTCGTCTACCTCGTCCTCATCGCCCTGGGCGGCGGTGTCCTCATCGCGTTCATGTTCGGCACCTTCGAGGCCATCGGGATCGTCCCGGAGCAGTTCATCACCCAGTGGCTGCTTCCCTGCGGTGTCGTGGCCGCGATCGTGGTGGCCGGGTGGCTCGTCGAGGCCAAGCAGAGTGTGGTCGAGAACATCGCCCCGGTGCTCACGCGGCTGTTCACTCCCCTGTTCACCGCAGTCCTGCTGGCCTTTCTCGTTGCTGTCGGCTGGACCAGCGCTGGTATCGACGTCGAGCGCGAAGCGCTGATCCTGTTCGACCTCCTGCTGGTCGTGGTGCTGGGATTGCTGCTCTACTCGATCTCAGCCCGCGATCCGCTGACCCCGCCCGGCCTGTTCGACAAACTGCAGCTCGCCCTCGTGGTCAGCGCGTTGGCCATCGACGTGCTGGTGCTCTTGGAGATCACCGGGCGCATCACCGAGTACGGCACGACACCCAACAAGGCCGCGGCGCTCGGTGAGAACGTCATCCTGCTGGTCAACCTCGCCTGGTCGGCGTGGCTACTGCTGAGGTTCGTCCGCCGGCACACGCCGTTCGCGGCGCTCGAGCGCTGGCAGACCGGTTACCTGCCGGTCTACGCCGCGTGGGCCTGGATCGTGGTCCTGGCCTTCCCTCCGCTGTTCAGCTACCTCTGACCGAGAAAGTCCACCCCCCTGACGCCAATTGCATGATCGCCGTCATGGGTTGATCGTCGCCCTCGCCCTCCCCGGGAGGCGACAACGGCCTGACGCTTGGGGGCGAGGGGGTCAAGCCGTTGTCGCCTCCTGGGGAGGGCGAGTGGGGTGTTCTTTGTCGCAGCGTGGCTCTCAGTGGATGCTGGGAGGTCACTGGGCGGGAAGGGGACTGCCGTATCCGCTGCTGCCGCAGGGACCGGGTCGCCCCCCGATGATGACGAGGCCGTTGTTGGTGTTCGGGCCCGTCCCACAGAAGTTCGCCTGTTCATTACTGGCGGCGGGAGTGCAGCCGAGGCCGACAGGTGTGTTCACTTCTTGGGTCACCACTCCGAGGA
>JBOHHD010000742.1:0-2133 GCA_050700515.1 Pseudonocardiaceae bacterium | reverse complement strand
GTGCATGAGTGACGGACACGCCGGGGAGGGGTTAGCTGGGGGGTTGCGGGGGGCGCTCCGGGCGTAGGAGCCAGGTGTCGGCGATGTCGTCGACCTGCTCGCCGGAGACCCGCTCGACGACGGCGAGAAAGTCCTCCACCGTGCCGTTGCCGCCGCGGCGCTCGGTGGCCCAGGCACGCAGCACGGCGAAGAAATCTTCATCGCCCACCGCCGAGCGCAGCGCGGCCAGCGCCATCGCGCCGCGCAGGTAGACCGGGCCGTCGAGGACCCCGGCGGCGGAGGGGTCGGCCGGGGGGACCCGCCAGAAATCGGCGTCGGCGGGGATCGCCTCGTACTGCTCGACGGCGCGCTGTTGCGCGCTCGGGCCACCGGTGCGCTCCGTGTAGAGCCATTCGGTGTAGGTGGCGAACCCCTCGTTGAGCCAGATGTCGCGCCAACGCTGTATCGAGACGCTGTCGCCGAACCACTGATGGGCGAGCTCGTGCACCACGACCGAGAAGTCGTCGTTGCCCGCGAAGAAGATCGGCCCGTACACCGGACGGGTCTGGGTCTCCAGGGCGAAGAACATGTCGGGGGCATCCGGCACCACAGCTCCCAGGTGGGCGAACGGGTAGTCCCCGAAGATCGTGACGAGGAGCTCGACGATCTCCGGTGTCCGCTCCACCGCCGCCCGCGCCGAGCGGGCGAGCGCCGGGTCAAGGCTCTGCCCGTAGGCGGCCAGGTAGGGGCCGAAAGGGGTGTCCCGGCGGACGAGCTCGTACTGACCGAGCGCGACGAAAGCCAGGTAGGGCGCCATCGGCTCGACCGCCTGCCAGCGCCAGCGCTCCCAACCCGGTTCGGCCGGTTCGGGTCCCCCCAACAGTGCCCCGTTGGAAATCGCCTCTACCCCAGCCGGCACCGTCGCGGTGACCGCCACGGTCGCCTTGTCCGAGGGGTGATCGTTGGCCGGGTACCACCACGCCGCGCTGTCAGGTTGGCCGACCGCCACCGCACCGTCAGCGGTGCGCACCCACGGTTCGGCGACATCGGCGCCCCCCGGGATGTCCGAAGGCACTCCGGCGTAATCCACCCGCACCGTGATCTGCCGATCGGCCACCAGCGCTTCGGCGGGGGTCACCTCCAGCTCGCCGTCGTCCTGGCGGATGGTCGCCGGGCGCCCGTCCACCTCGACGGCGGTGGCCGCCAGCCGCAGGTCGAGGTTGAACCGGGAGAGTTCCTGCGTGGTACGCGCGGTGATCGTGGTGCGTCCCTCGAGCCGATCGGAGGTCGGGTCGTAGCGCAGCTGGATGTCGTAGCCGACGACGTCGTAGCCGCCGTTGCCCGCCCGCGGGAAGTAGGGGTCCCCGATGCCCTCGGCCCCGGGCACCGGAGCTGCCGCCACCGCCGGCGGCTCCTCGGCGCGGGACGGTTCGCTGACCTGGAGACTCCGCCAGGGGAACACCACCAGAGCGATCACCACGAGCAGTGCCAGGCCTAACCCGATCAGCAATCGCGTCCGCATGATCCGCGACCCTAACCGAATGAACGCACCGCGGCGATGATTGCGGTGCGGATCCGCTCGTGCAGTGCACGTAACCCGATCCGGTCGGTGCGCACCTCCAGCACGCGCATGCCCGAGGTCGGCGAGAGGGCGTGGGGCAGCTCGGCGGGGGTCAGCCGGGCGTGCGGCACCTGGTGGGCCGCACACAACGCGGCCAGATCAGTGCGGTGCGGGGTGCCGAAGACCCGATCGAAGGCCTCGGCGTGCTGCGGGGCGCCCTGTTCGAGCAGCCCGAAGATGCCCCCGCCCTGGTCGTTGACGACCACCACGGTCAGGTCAGGGCGGGCCTCGTCGGGGCCGATCAGCAGGCCGTTCGTGTCGTGCAGGAAGGTCAGGTCGCCCAGCAGCGCGTAGCCGGGTCCGTCATGCGCCAGCGCCGCCCCGGTGGCCGTGCTGACAGTGCCGTCGATACCGGCGACGCCCCGGTTGGCCAACACCCGCAGCCCGGGGCGCGGCCGGGCGGCCAGCGACACATCCCGGATCGGGTTGGACGAACCGAGCAACAGCAGTGCGCCGGTGGGCAGCGCGGGCACCAGCAGCCGGGCCACCTCCAGGCCGGTCGGGTCGGGGTGCCGCGCCACCGTGGCGCACAC
>JBOHHD010000741.1:0-2078 GCA_050700515.1 Pseudonocardiaceae bacterium | reverse complement strand
GAAGATCGCGTTGCCGATCCACCACAGTGCCATCGTCGTCTCCTTGGCCTACCGTCGGACTATCAGAGGGTCGCGAGCATTCAGGTCGGGATCCGCTTGCGGCGCAGACAATGACTCGGCCTTCGCTGCGATCGCCGGCAGTGCGCCAGCGATAATGTTCAGTTTTCGGTTGAGAATCGCGGCACCGGCGCCAACTAGACACACATCCCCCTGGATCGGCCCGACGATCCCCACACTCATCTGTCCGAGGCTGTTGGCGATGGAGCGTAAGCGGCTAGTGAGCAATATAACGTACAGAGCCAATACGACCACCAAGGCCACGATCCCGAAGACAGTGAGGATCACGAGTAGTTCTGTGCTCATTACGCTCCCACCCCCAGAAGTCGCGCGTGGCGACCCGCCTCGTCCACCACTTCATTCAAGGAGTCCGCGACAGCGAGGGCGATCTTGATGTTAGCCGTGTTGCCGGCAACCCCCTGCGCCACGTGCCCCAGTCGCTGCACGTTGTTTTCGATAGAACGCACGAAGGAGAGGAGCGTGCTGAGAAGTATGATGACGACAACTATCACCACCGCCCCCATAGCCAGCGCAACCTCCCAAAGCATGATCTCTTCGGCAACGAGGGCTACGTTCATCTTCAGCCTCCCAATGCTTGTCGAGCGGTCCGAGCACCGCTGAGAATGCTCTGCAGCAGGAAGTTCGTGTGACCCAGTTCCACGAGCGGCTGCGTGGTCGCCCGTGTTACCTCGAGCTCGTAAACCGCGGCACCGACCTGTACATTGATCTTGGATGCAAGTACTAGGAGCGCGGCTACAACAGCCGCCACAACCACCACGATCGCGGACCCGATAATCAAGCCCGTCCACCAGCCACCGACATACGGGTCCCCAAATTCATTCATTGTTACCTCCAGGGACGTTCTGGTATTAATCAGACTCGGAAGGTAGTCGACTCGCGACACAGCTACTCACTAGCGCGCCCCGACAGGCAAACTAGCGAGAAGGTGAGCATACATTTCACCACGCACCCAGGGAAGCTACAGTATCGATCCAGTATCAATAAATGCGGCGCTACCCGGCGTCTGGAGCCGCATATTTAGTACGACGGCCGCCACTTTTTGATCTTTGGCGGGCCGGCGTGACGCGGAAAGGCCACCATGTGATCATGCTGAGCTTGGGTGAAGTACAGATGATCGGGTGATGGCTGCGGGCCACAGCATAGGCGGGGTCGTTCCGGCCCGCTCGACTCGACCGCGACCCGTCGGCGTGCACCACGGGCGGGCTGGTGCACTCCTGGATCCCTGCGCCGATTTGGTCCTTGAAGGCATCAACCGTCCGGATTCCGCTCAGTTCAGGATGCGGACCACATTCTCGGGCTCATCGAGCCAGATCCACTGCCGACCGTCACGGATCTGGAAACCGAACCGATCGAGTCCTGGTTTGTCCTGTTCGTACCACCAGTCGTAGGCGGCCTCGACCTCATCCCACAGCTTGCGGGGGCCGAACTGGCGCACGGTGAACGGGGCAGGGTCCTTGAGGTCGGCGTCCAGTCGTGCCCACGAACGGGTCGCAGCGTGGTCCAGCTCCACGTTGTGATGGAGCTTGCCGTGCTTGTTCCATTCGACCGTCAGGCAGCAGGAGGCCAGCCGCGCACCGATCGCGAAATGGCCTTTGTCCGGATTCAGTATCCGATCCAGATCGCTACCGCGGCAGTCCGTGGTGCTGATCTCGGCCTGCTCGATGTCGCTGTTCTCGGGCTCCCAACCGCAGAGCGGGCGGCGCTGGCCGCGGATGCGCGGGCAAGCGAGACCGCCGGAGAACCGGCCGGTGGCGGCCCCGTGCTGGGTCGGGCGCAGGGTGAGCATGACCCCGTTGGACCAGTCGGTTCCCCACGGGGTCACCACCCGACCACCGGGGCGGAGCTGGTCGAGCCAGGTGCGGGGCACCACCTCGCGGATCGAGGCGGTGCAGATCACTCGGTCGTACAGGGCACCGGCCGGGTACCCGGCCAGCCCGTCTCCGGTGACCACCAGCGCGGGGTATCCGGCCTTGGCCAGCGCACGCCGGGCCTGCTCGGCC
>JBOHHD010000740.1:0-7672 GCA_050700515.1 Pseudonocardiaceae bacterium | reverse complement strand
ACCCTATTCGGCTCGTGAACTCATCGCTCGAATCCGCGCGGTGCTGCGTCGTGGCGGTGAGGCCGACGGCGACGGTCCGGCGCCCACGGTGCTCGAGGCCGGTCCGGTGCGGATGGACGTGGAGCGCCATACGGTCACCGTCGCGGGCCATGACGTGGCTCTGCCGCTCAAGGAGTTCGATCTTCTGGAGTATTTGCTGCGCAACGTGGGACGGGTACTGACCCGCGGTCAGCTCATCGACCGGGTATGGGGCGCGGACTACGTCGGGGACACCAAAACTCTGGACGTCCACATCAAACGGCTCCGCTCCAAAATCGAACCCGATCCGTCCTCCCCCCACCACCTGGTGACCGTCCGCGGCCTCGGCTACAAATACGACCCCTAAACTGGCTGGCCGTGCGCCTTGGAGTGCTGGACGTGGGGTCCAATACGGTTCATCTGCTGGTCGTGGATGCGCATTATGGGGCGCATCCGATGGCACAGAGTTCGGTGAAGTCGGTGATCAGGCTGGCCGAGCAGATCGACACCCGCGGGGAGATCACCCGCGTGGGCAGTGATCAGCTGGTCCGTACCGTGGCCGACGCCGTCAACTCGGCGTCCGTGATGGGGTGTGAGGATCTGATGGCCTTCGCCACCTCGGCGGTGCGCGACGCCGCCAATGTGGCTGCGGTGCTGAGCCGGGTGCTGGCCGAAACCGGGGTGGATCTCCAGGTGCTCTCCGGTGAGCAGGAGGCCGTCCTCACCTTCCTCGCGGTTCGCCGCTGGTACGGCTGGTCGGCCGGGCGACTGCTCATGCTCGACATCGGCGGCGGGTCGCTGGAGATCGCGGGCGGGATCGACGAGGAACCCGATGTGGCCGTGTCGCTGCCATTGGGCGCGGGCAGGCTGACCAGGACTTGCCTGACGCACGATCCGCCGCGCCGTCGCGAACTGGACGATCTGCGGGAACACATCGAGGCTCAGCTGACAGGTCCGGCCCGGGTGGTGCGCGCGGCAGGCACCCCTGATCGCGTCGTGGCCACGTCGAAGACATTCCGGTCCCTGTCCCGGCTCACCGGTGCGGCCCCGTCATCGGCCGGGCCGCGGGTGCGTCGTACTCTTACCGATGCGGGACTTCGTCAGGTGATCGCTTTCATCTCCAGGATGTCCGCGGCCGACTTGGCGGAACTGGAGGGTGTGAGCGCCAGTCGGTCCCACCAGCTTGTCGCCGGAGCTCTGGTCGCGCAGGCCGCAATGCGTGCGCTGGACGTCGATAAGGTAGAGCTTTGCCCGTGGGCGTTGCGGGAAGGCGTGATCTTGCGGAGGCTGGACTGGTTCGATGGAATCGACCGAACAGCGCAGCCGAGGCACCGTCCGTCTCGGCTCACTGGACGTACAGCGGCCCGGGGGGGCACGGTGAGGAATCATGAGTCGGAGTAGCGATCCAAGCGAACGGGCCCAGCACAGCGTGGCGGAGTTACTTGCCCGCTACGGCGAGGCGGCGCCGTCGACCGGCCGTCGCCGCCGCCGGGCTCCGGAGGACAGCGACACCGGTCCCCATTCCATCATCGAGCGAATCCGTACCGACACTGCCTCGATACCCGTCGTCGCCCGGGAGTCAACCCACTCCGATCCTCAGGACCGGCAGCTCGGGGAGTTCAACAGTCGCGACTGGACGGACGACTACCTCAACAACCGTGGCTGGGACGATCGAGGTTCCGGCGCCTACCGGGGCTCCTATGTGACCGGACCTGATCTCCGCGAGGACACCTGGATGGGCCTGCCTCCCGTGGGCGCCGGGCCCGAGCCGCTCAATGGCAGGGCACTGTCCAGCGGGCCGATCACCGATCAGTTTCCCCGGGTGGATCCGCTGTCACAGAATCCGATATCAGCTCGACGGGTTGAGCGGCAGCTGCGCAGCGTGGAACCCGGTGAACCCGTTGCCGGGTTGGGCATCGCCACCCGGCCGGTTCCTCCCTCGGAGGTTCCTCATCAGGAGGTTCCGCGGCAGGGCTGGCGGGTCGACGAGGTTCCCGCTCCAGCACAGGATGACATTCCGATGCCCAGCGTCGCCCCGGCCTTCCACGGCTTCCCGGTACCCGGCGCCACCCCGGTACCCACCGATGTCGCTCTGCCCGAGGAAGTGGATGACGGCGTTCCGGCCTTCCCCGAGGAGACCGACGCCGAGGAGTCCACCTCCGCCGCGCGGGAATGGGTCGTGATGGCTACCCAGATCGGTGTCGGCGTGGTCGGGGGAGCGGTGTTGTGGCTGATCTGCGAGTGGCTGTGGCAGCAGATCCCGGTGGTGGCCCTGGTGGTGGCGCTGGCCGTGATCGCCGGGCTGGTGTGGGTCGTTCGACGCGTCCGGCGGACCGAGGACCTGCAGACCACTGTGATCGCCGTATTGGTCGGCCTGTTCGTCACGGTATCCCCAGCAGCACTGCTGCTGGTCGGTAGATAGGCAGTGGTCGCACAATCCTCGATTCCGGTTGCCCTGTCCACCGCATCGGTATGGCCCGAACCGATAGCTGTGGCCTTCGAACTCGCCGCCGAGATCGGCTATGACGGTGTCGAGGTGATGGTCTGGGGCGACCCGATCAGTCAGGACGTCACTGCCCTGGCGGCACTGGCGGTTCGTCACCGCGTGCCGGTGCTCGCGCTACACGCCCCGTGCCTGCTGATCACCCAGCGGGTGTGGGGTGCCGATCCCGCGGCGCGGCTGGAACGCGCCGTGCAAGCCGCCGGCGAGCTGAACGTCGGGACCGTCGTGGTGCATCCGCCATTTCGCTGGCAGCGGGGCTATGCTGCGGGTTTCGGGCAGCAGGTGCAGGAGCTGGAGAAATCGAGCGGGATCAGCGTCGCCGTGGAGAACATGTTTCCACTGCGTCGCGGCCGCATGACGGTGTCCAGCTTCGCCCCGTCACCGGACCCGACCGACACCGGCTATCCGCACTACACGCTGGATTTGTCACACACCGCAACCGCACAGGTCGATGCGGTGGCGATGGCACAGCGGATGGGCTCGCGTCTGGCGCATCTGCATCTGGCCGATGGCAGCGGCGCGCCCCGCGACGAGCATCTCGTGCCCGGCCGCGGTACCCAGCCCTGCGCCGAGGTCTGCCGTGGGTTGGCGGCGAGTGGTTTCACCGGGACCGTGGTGCTCGAGGTGAGCACCCGGCGGGCCCGTAACCGCACCGAGCGCCGCGACGCGCTGACCGAGGCTCTGCTCTTCGCCCGGCTGCATTTGTGAGCAGACGCGCTAGCGTGCAGGTTGTGCTGCGCTCGTTGATTCTGGCCGCCGCTGGTAGTTCCGCCATACGCAGGTTCATCTCCGCTGCCCCGATCAGCCGTAATATGGTTCACCGCTTCGTAGCCGGGGAGACCACTGATCAGGCGATGGCCGCGACCGCAGTTCTGGTGGTTGAGGGTTTGGCGGTGTCCCTTGATTATCTGGGAGAGGGGGTCGCCGACGAGGGTGGCGCGGAGCGCACCGTGCGCGCCTACCTTGAGCTGCTGGACCGGTTGTATGCCGAGGGTCTGGCCCCTCGGGCCGAGGTCAGCGTCAAACTCTCCGCGGTCGGCCAGAAGCTCGGTGAGCTGCTGGCACTGCGCAACGCCTCCCGGATCTGCGCCGCCGCTGAGCAGGCGGGCACGACCGTCACCCTTGACGCGGAGGATCACAGCACCACAGATTCCACTCTTCGGGTGCTGACCGAGCTGCGTCGCAGCTGGCCCAGCACCGGTGCGGTGCTGCAGGCATACCTGCGTCGAACGCTCGACGACTGCCGGGCGCTGGCGATCGAGGGCTCACGGGTGCGGCTGTGCAAGGGCGCGTACGCTGAGCCTCCCGAGCTGGCCTATGCCGATCCGCACCAGGTCGCGTTGAGCTTCGTGCGCTGTGCCAATACCTTGCTCGCCGGACCCGGCTATCCCATGTTCGCCACGCACGATCCTCGGCTGATTGCCATCCTCGGCCAGCGGGCCCGCTGGTACGGGCGCCGGGCGGGCAGCTTCGAGTATCAGATGCTCTACGGGGTGCGTCCGGGCCAACAGCGCAGGCTGGCCGCCGCGGGTGACACCGTTCGGGTCTACCTGCCCTACGGCGGCGACTGGTATCCCTATCTGGTCCGGCGGCTCGCCGAACGGCCCGCGAATGCCGCCTTCTTCCTGCGCGCGGTGGTGTCGCGGCGTTGAGGACCGGTTCCCATGTGGCACCCTGCCCGCCATGACCACGATTGCGGTCCTGGGTGCAGGCAAGATCGGTGAAGCATTGCTGTCCGGGCTCATCGACGCCGGCCGCAGCCCGGAGACCCTGCTGTTCACTGAGCGTTATCCCGACCGGGCGGCTGTGCTGGAGCAGGCCTATCGGGTGCGCGCGGTCGATACCGTGACCGCCGCCCGGGAAGCCGACGTTCTGATCGTCGCGGTGAAGCCGCAGGACATCAACCCCTTGCTGGCCGAGCTGGCCGGACTGATCAGTGCCCGAACCCTGGTGGTGAGCCTGTGCGCGGGGCTGCCCACCCAGTTGTACGAGCGCATGCTGGGAGAGGGGGTGCCGGTCGTCCGGGTCATGCCCAACACCCCGATGCTGGTCGGTGAGGCGATGAGCGCGGTGTCACCGGGCCGCTTCGCCACCGAGGCGCATCTCGAGCTGGCCGAGGAGCTGCTCGGCAGTGTGGGCCGGGTGGTCCGGGTTCCGGAAGGTCAGCAGGACGCGGTCACCGCGCTGTCCGGATCCGGGCCGGCCTACTTCTTCTATCTGGTCGAGGCGATGATCGATGCGGGCATCCTGCTCGGGCTGCCCCGGCCGATGGTGACCGAGCTGATCACCCAGTCCGCAGTGGGAGCGGCCCGGATGCTGCGGGAGTCCGGTGAGCACCCCGTGCTGTTGCGGGAGGCGGTGACCTCTCCCGGCGGAACAACGATCATGGCCATCCGGGAACTGGAGCGCCACGGCGTGCGCGCTGCGCTGCTGGCCGCCATTGAGGCAGCTCGGGAACGATCGGTCGAACTGGGTCGTGCCCACTCGGACCTCCTGCCCTCGGACCCCCTGCCCTCGGACCCCCTGCACAAGGACTGAGTCGCACGGGCCTTACCCGTCCCGCTACTGTCCTGTTCAACAAGAGCGTCCGAGCCGCAGGAGGGGAAACTCTGCGGAGCGTGACGTGGTGAGGACGCCAAGACGCATGCCTACCGACGAGCAAGCCGACCCGGTGCAGTTCCTCACGGTCGCCGAGGTGGCCGCGATGATGCGCGTGTCCAAGATGACGGTCTACCGGTTGGTGCACTCAGCTGAGTTGCCCGCAGTGCGGGTCGGCCGTTCCTTTCGCGTTCCGGCCGATGCCGTGCACAGTTACCTGGAGAAGGCGTACTTCGACGCGGGGTGAAGTTCCACCGGCCGCGCGGTGCCTGATCGAACCCGGGTAGCCTGGGGGTTCACTCGCGCCCTCAAGCACTCGCTGCCGGGCGCTGCCCCACGACAGCGAGGAGGCCTGAGCATGGGCTCGGTAATCAAGAAGCGTCGCAAGCGGATGTCGAAGAAGAAGCACCGCAAGCTGCTGCGTAAGACACGGGTGCAGCGTCGCAAGTTGAAGAAGTGATCGTCGGTCCCCTGGCGCGAAGGAAAAGCTCCCCGGGAGCAGCATGTCGCCCTCTACTATCCTGATCACCGGCGTCAGCCGTTTCGTGGGCGGACATCTGGCCGCCCGGCTGGCGGCCGATCCCAGCATCGACCGTGTTCTCGGTGTCGACACCGTGCCGCCGCGCCGAGATTTGCTGCGACGGATGGGTCGCGCCGAGTTCGTCCGGGCCGACATCCGTAATCCGTTGATCGCCAAAGTGATCTCCACGGCCCGGGTCGACACGGTGGTACACGCCGCCATGAGTGCCAGCCCTCGTGACTCGGGTGGCCGCAGCACGATGAAAGAGATGAATGTCATCGGTACGATGCAGCTCCTCGCCGCGTGCCAGAAGTCGCCGGTCGTGACCCGGTTGGTGGTCAAGTCCACCAGTGCCGTCTACGGTGCCAGCCCCCGGGATCCGGCGATGTTCACCGAGCGCGACGAGCCGAAGAGCCTGCCGTCGTCCGGCTACGCCAAGGACGCGGTGGAGGTCGAGGGTTACATCCGTGGTTTCGACCGGCGGCGTGATGACGTGGACGTCACGGTGCTGCGCTTCGCCAATTTCATCGGTCCCCGTATCGACACCGCTCTGACCAGGTATTTTTCTATGCCGATCGTGCCTACTACCCTGGGCTACGATGCTCGGGTGCAGCTGCTGCACGAGGAGGACGCGCTGGCCGTGTTGGAGCGCGCCACGCGAGAGCGGCTGCCCGGGGTTTTCAATGTCGCGGGCGCCGGGGTGCTCTTACTTTCCCAGGCGATCCGCCGCGCCGGCCGGATTCCGGCTCCGATTCCGCAACCGGCGGTGGCCACGGTCGGCAGACTGGTGCGCAGTGGCCGGCTGGTCGATTTCTCTCCGGAGCAGATCAAGTTCCTCAATTTCGGCCGGGTGCTGGACACGACACGACTGCGCACCGAGTTTGGCTTCACGCCTCGGTGGACCACTGCCCAGGCGTTTGACGACTACGTCCGTGGTCGCCAGTTGCGGCCCACGATCGACCCTGCCCGGGTGGCCGCCGTTGAACGGGGCCTGCTCGCGCTCGCGGCCCGGCTGCGGTGGCAGTAGAGGAGTGGTAACCACGATGTCGGAAGCGCGTGTGATCCAGCTGCACCGTCCCGACGGCCACGTGCCTCCTGACGAGCTGCGATCAGCTCCGGAGGTGGTGACGTCAGAGGACTCCGGGGTGCAGGCCACCCCGCAGTGGTATGCGGACCTGGCCACCCTGCTGGCGTTCGTGCGAAGGCGCGTGTGCGGTGACTACGACGTCGACGAATTCGGTTTCGACCCGGAACTCACCGATAACCTGCTGTTTCCAATACTTCGTCCGCTATACCGCAAATGGTTTCGGGTTGAGACGATCGGTATGCACCATGTCCCCTCCCAGGGTGGTGCCTTGGTGGTCGCCAACCACTCGGGGACCCTCCCGCTGGATGCGCTGATGACTGCGGTGGCGCTGCGGGACCAGCATCCAGCCGGGCGACACCTCCGAATGCTCGGTGCCGATCTGGTGTTCAGCACCCCGCTACTCGGCTCGCTGGCCCGCAAGTCGGGTCAGACGCTGGCCTGTAACCCCGACGCGGAGCGGTTGCTCAATTCGGGGGAGTTGGTCGGCGTATGGCCGGAAGGGTTCAAGGGTATCGGCAAGAATTTCCGTGATCGTTATAAGCTACAGCGATTCGGACGCGGGGGGTTCGTCTCCGCCGCGTTGCGTACCAGCGTACCCATCATCCCTTGCGCCATTGTGGGTGCGGAGGAGATCTACCCGATGTTCGGTGACATCAAGCCGCTGGCCCGGTTGCTCGGCGCCCCCTACTTCCCCTTGACGCCGTTCTTCCCGCTGCTGGGGCCGCTCGGAATGATCCCCATGCCGTCGAAGTGGTACATCGAGTTCGGGGAACCGATCTATACCCACAACCATGAACCGGATTCCGCAGAAGACCCGATGCTCGTCTTCAACCTGACCGACCAGGTGCGCGAGACCATCCAGCAGACCCTCTATCGGTTGCTCACCCAACGCCGCAACGTCTTTTTTGGCTGACGACCCTGTGAGTGGCGTTGCGTGCTATAGTAC
>JBOHHD010000739.1:0-5918 GCA_050700515.1 Pseudonocardiaceae bacterium | reverse complement strand
GCGGGGTACTGCGCGCCGAGGAGGTAACCAGCATGCCGTGAGTCGCTCGCATCGGCGGTGTGTCCGCACCATTCGGCGACTTCTGCTCGGACAGATGTATACGATGGCGGTGGTGAGCGAGCACCCGCCCAGCAGTGGGCGGTGATGCGCACCAATTCTCGCACTCGGCGTACAGCGCGCGTTCCGCGGAGTAACGTTCCCAGCTCGGTTCTCGACGTACTGATCGGTGGAAGATCGGGAGCAGGGCATGGATTCTCCGGGCGGGCCAGACCCGGGTCAACAGCGTGTCGATTTAGCGGGCGGACGGGACCCATATCGGTCCAGCGGCACAGATCGCGGGAGCTCGAGCCTCACCGTGATTATGGTTGCCGTAGTCGGCGTTGCACTGGGTGCCGTTATCCCCCATCCACCCCACACCACGCGCGATTGGATTATTGTCGCGGCGGGAGCGTTTGTCGCGGCTGCCGTCAGCCAACTGGACATGCTGCAGAAATGGCTGGCCAGAGTGGTGGGCGGACTGCGTCGTCCTGGCCTGAAGATCGTCGCGACACTCGGCTTGACCTTGTTGCTCGCGCTGGCCATCGGGTTCGGAGCATCGCGCTTATCGGACTTGGGTCAGAGCGCCCGGGTTCAGCTGGCTGGCTGCCCGCACCCGACCCAGCTGCGGGTGCTCACCTCGCCGGACGGGCTGGATCCGGTCAGGATGTTGGCCGGCGAGTACGAGAAATGGACTGAGGAACGGAATCACGGCTGTCCCAGCGTTAGTGTGCACGTCTATGCGGCATCGGCGAAGGATACTCGGTCCGCCCTGTCTGCCGGATGGTCGACGAAGGGTTACCTCACTGTAGGGCCGCGTCCGGACCTGTGGCTGGCGGATTCAGGCTCAGCGGTTGGCGATATCGATTCTTCGAGCAATTCTGGAATCACGATCCTCGATAAATATAGAGTTGCGTCGTCGCCGATCGTGTTGGGAATGTCCGACTCCATAGCGGCGCAGGCGTTGGCGGACAGGCGCCAGCTACCGACCTGGGCAGAATTACGCAAAGAGGATTTCCTTCACAAAAGCTTGGTGCGGCCCGACCCCCGCACGTCTGCGACAGGTGAGGTGGCTACTGCCCTCTTGTACGGAATCGAGCAGCCGGTCGACGGGGCCGAAGCCCGAAAGATCGAGCAGCGGATAGGTCGATCCCTCGACGATGGAGGCTACCAACTCGGTAACAGTCTCCAATTACTGTGCAGACACCGCCAGCTTGCCACGTCAGGCAGTGCATCGGGCAGTATTGTGGTCGTGTCCGAACAGGCATTGGTACGGTTCAACAAGGGCGACCCGCTAGGCGGGAAGTGCGCGACCGCAGCGCCGGAAGCGGTGGGCGATCACATCCTACGGGCGTTCTATCCACTCGACACCCGAGCTCTCGATTACTGGTTCATCCGATTCTCCTCCTATCCGGCGCAACAGGAGGATGCAGCCCGTTTCAGGAGTTGGCTGACTGGTGACGAGGGGAAACAGGCGCTGGTCGGGGCCGGGCTTCGCCCGCCGAGTTTTCCGGTCAATGAACCGCTGAGTGAGCCGTACGGGGTGCAACCAGGTGCGAAATTTACTAACGAATCGATCGGACCTGAGGTGCTGAACAGTGCCATACAACTGTACGACGAGGCGTACCGACCAGGTCGGGTCCTGCTCGCGCTGGATGCCTCGGGCTCCATGGCGGCAGCCATCGGCAATGGTGAGACCCGGTTCGAGGTCGTCGCTGAGGGTGCCAAGCAGGCATTGGGCCTGATGGGCGTACGGGATGAGTTCGGCTTGCGGTTCTTCCCGGCCGGCGAATCCGTGCCGATCGGTCCGCTGGGCCGGGCCGACGGGATATCTCGCCAGGAGGCGACCGACACAGCACTGAGCCGGACGGCACCGAATGGCAATACCCCGCTTTTTCAGGCAATCGTGGATAGCGTACAAGAGGTGGGTCAGAGTAGTGACGAACGGGTCAGCGCGCTGGTTGTGCTGACCGACGGTGAGAACACTCCCAACGGCCGTACACTCGACCAGGTGCGCGAGGTCGTGCAACGCGCGGGCGTACGGATATTCATCATCGCCGTCGGCGAGACCCGCTGCGCCTCCGAGGCGTTACGGACGTTGACAGCAGACACCTTCGGCGATTGCCACGACACTGACTTCAGCTCTGTGGGAAGCAGCTTGGAAAAAGTTTTCACCGCGCTGTGGAAAGGGCGTTAAAAGTGTGGACGACACTGCGGTCTACGGCGACGAAAGCTTTCTCCGCCGTCCGGTCCAGCAGATGGCGAAATTCGTGTTGGCTGATTGTTGGGATCATCGTCGGGATCGTCACAACGATCGCCGTGCCTGCGGCCTTCGGTGGCAATGGCGAGCTGGAGCGGGGCAAGCTGGTGATCCTCAGTGCCAGCGACGTCAGTGTGGGTGGCCAGCGCCAGATGCTCGTCAATCAGTGGAATGAGCTCCATCCCAACAACCCGGCGGAGATCATCGAGCTGTCCGAAGGTGAGCACAGCGAGATGATCGCGCGCGCCCAGTCGGACGAGGGCGAGATCGATATCTATAACCTCGACCTCGTCTGGACCGCAGAGTTCGCCCACCATGGATATATCCGCCCGATAGCGGAGTCCAGCCTGGACACCACTGGATTTCTCGACAAACCACTGAAGACATGCCGGTATGACGGGAAACTCTGGGCGCTGCCGTTCAACAGTGACGCTGGTCTCATCTATCATCGAACTGATCTCGTTCCCGAACCCGGAACCGGGCCCGGAAGTTGGAGACAGATCGAGGACGCGATCGACAAAGCTTTCCTGAATCCGAACCGGAGCCCGACATTGATGGCCGGCTACACCGGTCAACTGGCGAACGACGAGGGCCTCACCGTTAACGCGCTGGAGGCCATCTGGGATGCGGACGGTGAGGTGGTAGATGAGAACGGCAATGTCATCATCGACGACTTCTCGGACCAGGTGCAGGCTGGGCTGGACCGGCTGCGCCCAAGCGTCCGCAACCCCCCGATCGTCCTGCCACAGTTCTTGGAACATCACGAGGAGGAGAGCCTGGAGGCGTTCCGGCAGGGCCACGTTCTGTTCATGCGTAACTGGCCGATCGCTTACCGCAAGCTCGTTATGCCCCAAGAGAGCTCACCCGGAACAGTGCCCGAGCCCGGCACAGTGCCCGAGCCCGGCACAGTGCCCGAGTTCACGGTGACGCCGCTACCGCGTCCGAGCGCGTTGGGTGGGCAGAACCTCGCCATCGCGGCAGGCACCACCGAGCCGAAGGCAGCGCAGGCGCTGATCGAGTTCCTGACCGACGCCCGGAGCCAGCAGATACTTTTCGAGCGCGGTGGATTCGCCGCCACCCGGGAGATCGTATACCACGATGCGACCATCAATTCTCTGCACCCGTATGCGCAGAATCTACTCAAAGCGATAGAAGGCTCCCGGCTGCGTCCTGTGACGCCGTATTACCAGCGATTCAGCGAGATCTTCCATGAGGAGGTGCACAAGGCGCTGGAGAATGAACGTCCCCTTTCGGAAGATTTCGCGGACCGACTGCGAGAGGCGCTGAAGGGGCGCTGATGCCTCATTTGCGAGTCGTCGCGCGATAGCGGGTGATCTTGCTGTTGTGGTTCGGCGCCGGCGTCGGATGAGTGGCGCGGTCAGGTCGTGGTGCAGCCGCCGCCGTTGCAGGTGCACCCACTACAGCCGGTGGTCTGAGCTGGTAGAGCGGTGGCCGCCCGGTGACCCAGCAGGCCACCGGCGATCACCAGCGTGAGCGTACCGACTCCACTTATCGCCATGATTACGGTGAGCATCGTGCCCTCGGTCCCCAGCGCCAGCACCCCCGTGCCGACGCAGACTGCCCCAGCCGCCAGTACCGGCGGGGCGGCGACCCGGTTGGCCAGGGTGAACGCCGCTTCTGAGCGCAGCGTCGCGGGGGTACGAATACCGGCGAACCGATTGCGCCGTAGCCGCCCCCGCTGGCCGAGCACACCCACGGTGAGCAGTGCCGCACCGGCGGTGATCAGCAGGACACCGAGCACTGTGGACAGCCACACGGCGATCAGCGTACGCGCCGGCCAGGTCCGTGGCTGTGGCCCCCCGTGGCTGTGACCCCCCACCCAGATCCGGCGTTTAACTCACTGGTACCACCCAGTATCGTGGTGTGGTGAGCCCGGCCCGACAGCTCCTTCCCGGGCCGCGCTGACCGACAGACGAGTCAGCGCGGCGACCCCTCATGGCCTCAGCGCCTGAGGGGTTTCCTGTTGCCTGGGCCGTGACTACCCCCGAAGGACGATCATGAGTAACCCCGATACCGCGGTCGATGTCCCGCCGCATCGCTACACCGCCACCCTGGCCGGTGAGATCGAACGCCGGTGGCAGCGCCGTTGGGTCGACCGGGGGACCTTCCACGCGCCCAACCCGGTCGGTGCCCTGCGCCCACCGGACGACGTCCCAGATGGAACCGTCCCAGACGGGACCTCAGTGCCGGAGGACAAGCTCTTCGTCCAGGACATGTTCCCCTATCCCTCCGGGGCCGGGCTGCACGTCGGGCACCCGTTGGGCTTCATCGGCACCGACGTCTTCGCCCGCTACCACCGGATGACCGGGCGCAACGTGCTGCACACCATGGGTTTCGACGCCTTCGGGCTGCCCGCCGAGCAGTACGCGGTACAGACCGGCACCCACCCGAGGAGCACCACCGAGGCGAACATCGAGCGCTATTTGGCGCAGATCCGCCGGCTGGGTCTGGGGCACGACGAGCGACGCCGGATCGCGACCACCGACGTCGAGTACTACCGCTGGACGCAGTGGATCTTCCTGCAGGTCTACAACGCGTGGTTCGACCCCGAGCAGCGCCGGGCCCGCCCGATCACCGAGCTGGAGAGCGAGTACGAGCAGGGCAGGCGAGCCACCCCGGACGGTCGTGGCTGGGGTGAGCTGACCCCGGCGGAGCGGCAGGAGATCATCGACTCGCACCGGCTGGTCTACCTGTCCGAGGCGCCGGTGAACTGGTGCCCGGGGCTGGGCACCGTGCTGGCGAACGAGGAGGTCACCGCCGAGGGGCGCAGCGACCGGGGCAACTTCCCGGTGTTCCGCCGCAACCTGCGGCAATGGATGATGCGGATCACCGCCTACGCCGACCGGCTGATCGACGACCTGGATCGGCTGGACTGGCCGGAGAAGGTCAAGACCATGCAGCGCAACTGGATCGGCCGCTCCCACGGCGCCCGGATCCGGTTCGGGGACATCGAGGTGTTCACCACCCGCCCGGACACGATGTTCGGCGCCACCTATCTGGTACTGGCGCCCGAGCATCCGCAGGTCGACGAGATCGTCGCCGAGCAGTGGCCGTCCGCGGTGGACGAGCGCTGGACGGCAAGGGCGGCCACCCCGGCGGTGGCGATCGCGGAGTACCGCCGGGCCGCCGCGCGGCGCTCCGAACTGGACCGCCAGGAGAGCCGGGACAAGACCGGCGTCTTCACCGGGGCATACGTCACCAACCCGGCCACCGGCGAACCGATCCCGGTGTTCATCGCCGACTACGTCCTGATGGGCTACGGCACCGGCGCGATCATGGCAGTGCCCGGACAGGACCAGCGGGACTGGGACTTCGCCGAGGCGTTCGGGCTGCCGATCGTGCGCACCGTCGTCCCGCCGGAGGCGTTCGACGGTCAGGCCTATGTCGGGGACGGTCCGGCGA
This sequence comes from Pseudonocardiaceae bacterium, assembly GCA_050700515.1. GTDB lineage: Bacteria > Actinomycetota > Actinomycetes > Mycobacteriales > Pseudonocardiaceae. The sequence goes on along the minus strand of JBOHHD010000739.1, from coordinate 199 downwards.
TCAATTCTTCCTTCCTGGACGGGCTGGGCATCGAGGCGGCCAAAAAGGCAATCACCGCCTGGTTGGAAGGCGGTGGCATCGGCGAGGGCACCGTGCAGTACAAGCTGCGCGACTGGCTGTTCGCCCGGCAGCGTTACTGGGGTGAGCCGTTCCCCATCGTCTACGCGGTCGACGGCGACGACGCCGGTCAGCCCTACCC
>JBOHHD010000738.1:0-3000 GCA_050700515.1 Pseudonocardiaceae bacterium | reverse complement strand
TCCCACTGGTGGTGCTGCTGGAACGAAATTTCAGCCCGACATCAGCGTCCCCTCGGGCTTATCGGTGACCATTCAACAGCTTCATCTGGCATGCGTGGCCAGCTGTGGTCTTGAGCCGCTGCGTCGGTGGGTCCGTCCTACGCCGGTGTCACCGGCGATTACCCCGCCTGCCGCAGGCAGTTGTCAAGGTCACTGAATGTGCTGGGCAAGATCCGCGTCGAGAACGCCCGAGGCAAGCTCATCGCCGCGCAACTGGAGAAGCTGATCAAGATATTCGGCGTGGACGGGCGCACGGCGGAGGAGCCGCGCGCCGACCGCCAGCAACAGCTGACCACCGCCGACTTCCGATTGACAGCGGTGATCAACGAGGCAGCGCTGCACCGCTGGGTCGGCGGACGCGAGGTCATGCACGCGCAGCTGCGCCACCTCATCGACGCTCGGTACAACGCCACGGTGGAGGTGTTGGTGCTGCCTTACGAGGCCGGTGAGCAGTCGTGCGTCGCCATCGGCCACGCCGCGGGATGGACTCGGCGCGCAGGACACCAAGGAGCACCCGGATAGCAGGCGACACGGTCCTCTGGCCGTACCCACGCAGCAGTTCGCCGCATTCGTCACGGCCGTACAGGACGGGTGCCTGAAACTGTAATCAGTTTGTCGAATTCGGCGGAACGCCCCGGCCCAAACCTGGTGGGCCGGGGCGTTCGTGTGGGCACCCGCTACTGATGATGCCCCAGCCGGTCCCCTCACCTGCACGGCGGTTCATCCCTCATCAGATCCGCTGGGGTGGCGGGGAGCATACTTCGGCGTGGCTCCAAGGAGTATCGAAATGACCACCCCATCGAGGTACTCGACAAGCGGAAAGTGCCGTTCATAGGGTTTTGGCCCAGGGGGTTTGTACGGTCAGTGGCGCACTGGCGTAAGGCTCCGCCAGCTCCTCAAACCCGCCCCCAGCCGGACCCAGCGGAGGTCTCCACCACAGGAAGAGGACCGGATGGATGAGGCATCGTTCGTCAGCCAGACGGAGCGGACCCGATGCGCCGTTGTGGGTCAGCTCGTCAACGGTGGAGGAACGTGCACCGTTGTCCTCATTCGTGACCCCGCCGGATGGATTTTCTACCCCCATGGCAACCCCGGAATGGCGGTGCTCATCACCGCCTCCGATGCCACGACGGTGGCGACCACCATCCTCGAAGCCGACCAGTGAGCTCCCCGCCGGTGTGCCTCGACGCCGCACGCCGTCGCCCGTGACGCACCGGACCTCGGCCACACCCGCATCCCAGGCTCAGCAGATCGGGCGGTAACAACCCACCTAAATAGTGAGGTTAGCCTCACTTTAGTGACCGAGAGCCACAAGCTCACACTGATCAGTGACCCTCTTTGGAGAAAGTTTTCGTCAAGGATCTTGACGGCCTGGAGGGAGCGGCCGCTCGTCGCATGATGAAGCTCACTGGGCGCAATCGCCTTCTCGCCCATGGTTTCAGGCCCGCCGCTCCGGATACCGTCCCGCCGGTCGCAGATCACGACCTGGCTGCGAGCGAGCATCGTTCCCCCTACCCCCCGCATGGGGAACCTGCTGTCAGGCTCGCCTCCCAGGTCCCGTCGCGAAGGGACTCCAGCGTTGGCGCGTCACCGCAGCAGCAGCGGTCGTCGGCGACATCCCTTATTCGGTCGCAGCCCCGCGCGGGGCATCGGCGGCGGTACGCACCGCCTGCCGCGGCCGGACCCGACAACCCGAGGTCGTGCGCTGACCGCCGCCGTCGCCGCAGGTGCGTTGGCCGTAGCCGGGCACTCCCTGCAGGCCAGCGCAGCCGACACCGAGAAGACCAGCGTGGTGTCCCAGATGGCCCTGATTGATTCGTCCCCGGCAGCCGAGGTGATCCGTTTCGACGCCGTCGACCCGGCCGTCGACGTGCAGGCGCTGAGCCGCGCCGTGGAGCGGGCTGACCAGGCCGCCCAAGCAGCCGAGCGCGCCGCCTATGCCCAGACGCTGCGCGACCGCCTGGGCAAGCCCTATGTCGCCGGCAACAACCACAGCCTCGACGGCTGGATCGCCAAGGCACTGGGGCTGATGGGCCTCCCGCAAGCCCTCGCCCCCGGCGTCAAGAAGATCATCATGCACGAATCGACCGGGAACCCCCACGCGATCAACAACTGGGACAGCAACGCCGCCCGAGGCACCCCGTCACAGGGCCTCATGCAGACCATCCCATCGACCTTCCGAGCCTGCGCACTGCCCAGCCTGCGCGACCGCAAGATCACCGATCCGGTGGCGAACATCACCGCCGGAGTACGCAGCATGATCACCCACCACGGCGTCAGTGCCCTGCTCAACGGGGGACGCCGGGACTCCAGCGGTGGATACCTCGGCTACGGCGGCAGCGGCTGCTCCTCGTACGACATCTCCCGGTATGAGGAGCAGCTACGCGACCTGTGGGACGACGAGCCCCTCCCGGAGGGTTGATCGGCTATTGCGCCACGGCGTTCGCCCGCCGGATGTAATCGATCATTTCCGGTGAGGGCCCGCCGTACTGTTGTTGCAGAACTTCGCTGTTCTCGGCCTGCATGCGATACAGCGAATCACGCAGGTCGGGATCGCCCCCGTGAAAGGTCTCCAGCAGCTCCATCCAGCGGCGGGCCAGTGCCTGCACCTGCGCAGTGGCCGGGTCGGTACCCGCGTCCAACTCGACCTGCACCGCGGCAATGAGCTGCGGCCATTCGGCGAGCACGCTCGCGGTCGCCTCGGGACCGGCCTGCTCGTGGCGTCGGGTCAGCGTGGCCAATTGCTCCTCGGTGAAGTAGCGCTGCATGGTCTCGTCCATCTTCATCACCTCTTCTATGAGTTCAAGGAAATCGGTCGCCGGCGGCGGGCCGGCCGCCTGTACCGCGGTCAGCATCGCCGCCAATCGGACCCGCAGCGCCCGGATGGCCGCCAGCTGCACGTCGATGTGGTCCAGGTGATCCCGCAGCAGCTCGACGAGATCCGGCTCGCCGGTCAGCAAC
>JBOHHD010000737.1:0-2532 GCA_050700515.1 Pseudonocardiaceae bacterium | reverse complement strand
GAAGGACATCCGCGACCAGATCGGTCGCTCGTCCTCGGCGAGCGCCCGGACCAGACCGTAGTAGAACGCGGCGTTGGCGACGGTATCGACCACCGTCGGCCCGGCCGGCAGCACCCGGTTCTCCACGCGCAGGTGCGGCAGGCCGTCGACCACGTCGTACACCGGCCGGTTCCAGCGATAGACGGTGCCGTTGTGCAGCCGCAGCTCAGCCAGCCCCGGGGTGGCGCCGCGCTGCAGCACCTGCACCGGATCTTCGTCCTGGCAGATCGGGAGCAGCGCCGGGAAGTAGCGCACATTCTCCTCGAACAGGTCGAAGATCGACGTGATCCACCGCTCGCCGAACCACACGCGGGGTCGCACGCCCTGCTCCTTGAGTTCCTCGGAGCGGGTGTCGGTCGCCTGCCCGAACAGCACGATCCGGGTCTCGCGCCAGAGTTCCTTGCCGAACAGGTACGGCGAGTTGGCGCCAATGGCGAGCTGCACACCGGCCACCGCCTGGGCAGCGTTCCAATACGCCGCGAAGTTCGCCGGGCTGACCTGGAGATGCAGCTGCACGCTGGTGCACGCCGCCTCCGGCGCGATCGTGTCGGCCGTGGCGCGCAGCTGCTCGACACCGTCGATGGCCAGCCGCATGTCCTCGCGCCGGGCGGCGAAGATCTGCTCGTTGAGCAGCCGATAACGCGGGTTGGCGGTGAGCGCCTCGGCACCGAGATGATCCGTGGTGATGGTGGGCAGGATACCGATCATCATCAGCCGAGCGTCGACCTGCCGCGCCGCCTTGTCAGCGGAGTTGAGATAGTCCCGTAGCTCGTCCTCGAGCTTGCCCAGCGCCGCACCGGCCAGCGAGCGCGGCGGCATGTTGATCTCGACATTGAACTGGCCGAGCTCGGTCTGGAAGTCCGGGTGCGAGATGGCGGCCAGGACCTCGGCGTTGCGCATCGTCGGGTCACCGTGGGCATCGACCAGGTTGAGCTCGATCTCACAGCCCATCGTCGAGCGGGCGTCGTCGAACCTGGCCCCGTCCAGCATCTGCCCGAACACCTCGAGGCAGCGCCAGACCTTCTGCCGGTACCGGGTGCGGTCGGCGCGGGTAAACGTCCGCACCGCGACCTCTTCGCCCATGCTTGCCTCCTGCGATCGGAGAAAGCTTGACACGCCCTGCTACAGCCGACGCGTTGCGCACGTCAGGCGGCGTCGGTGCTCGGCTCCGATTGCGATGCCAAGGTGGGATCCAGGTCAGCTCGGCCATCACTGTCGCTGCGCCATGAGCGGTAGCGACGATGGCAAGTCCTCGACTCTCGGTCCGACGCTTGCGCCGCTTCAGCGGGTGGCAAGGGGGGCAACGCGCCCGCCCGGCAAGATCCGCCCGAACCAAGTTGACGGGATATCCGGCGTAGGCTCAAGCACTCAGCACACCCCAGAGAGGGAAGTGTCGAGCCGTGGACCTGGACCCCAGTCTGCCGGTGGGCAAGCGGATCAAGTTGCTGCGCGAGCGGTGCGGGCTGTCGCAGGCCGTGGTAGCCGGTCTGTGTGGCCGCAGCGAGAGCTGGCTCAAGAAGATCGAACAGGGCACGCGACAGGCGGTGCAGCTGCCGACGCTGCTCCGGCTGGCCGAAGTGCTCCGCCTCGATGACCTGACCGAGCTGACCGGCCAGCAACTCCCCCTCGCCGTGTACGGCAAGCCCACCCACGCAGCCACACCGGCACTCCAGCAGGCCATGGCGACCTACCCGATCCTGCCGGAAGCCGAGGACCGGCTGCCCTCGGTCGGCGCGCTGCGCGGCAGGCTGGATAACGCCGCCACACTATGGCGAAACTCGCGCTATCCCCGGACTGAGGTGGGCGCCCTGCTGCCCGCTCTGCTGACCGAGACCCGGCAGGCCGTCCGGGTGCTGGCTGGTGCTGACCGTCGTGCGGCGTTCGTCGTGTTGGCTGGTGTTTACCACCTGGCGCAGAAGCTGCTGGCCTACCAGCCCGTGCCGGAGCTGGTGTTCCTCGCCGCGGATCGGAGCATGAGCGCAGCTCAGGAGGCCGATGATCCGATCGCCATCGCCGAGAGCGCCTTCTATCTGGCGTACGTGTTTCGGGAGTCGGGACAACTGGACTCAGCCGAGCAAGTCGTGAAAGACGCGGCCGGGTTGCTGAAACCAGGACTTACCACCGCTTCTGCCGAGCACATAGCGATGTGGGGGTCATTGCAGCTGTCGACCGGAGAGACAGCGGCCTGCGCCTATGATTTCGGCACGGCCTGGCACTTCTGGGACACGGCCAACGAGGTCGCTCAACAGTTAGGCGCAGACTACTGGCACCCGGTAAACGGGTTCGGCCCGGTGGATATGCAGGTCCATGGCGTCTCAATTGACGTGACGTTGGGACGACCCGGCGATGCATTGCGCCGAGCAGAAGGCATCGAGCTAAATGCGATACGTTCTACGAAAGAGCGGTCACGGTATCTCATCGAGGTCGCCCGTGGGTATGTGGCCCGCCGGGACGACGTTGCGGCCATGCGTGTGTTGTCCAAGGCGTATCAGG
>JBOHHD010000736.1:0-2233 GCA_050700515.1 Pseudonocardiaceae bacterium | reverse complement strand
ATCGGGAGTCCCACGCGGAGGACGAGCCACCATTGACCGTTTCCGAACGTGCCCGACTCCGGGAACTCGAAAAAGAGAACCGGGAACTCCGGCTCGAGAAAGAGTTTATGGGAAAAGCCGCGGCCTTCTTCGCGAGGGAGTACCGGTGAGCGAGAGATACGAGCTCATTGACGCGGAGAAGGCCAACGTGACTGAGACCGGGGAGAAGAAGTACACGATTGTGCAGATGTGTGAATGGCTCGACGTGTCGACGTCGGGATACTATGAGTGGTGTGATCGGCCCGACTCGGCCGCCACACAACGGCGACAATTCCTGGCGCTGCTGGTCACGAAGGCATTCGAGGATTCCGACGAGACCTACGGTCACCGCCGCGTCCATGCCCAGCTGGTCCGCTGGGGTCAGCACCTCAGCCCCGAGCTGGTCCGGTCCCTCATGCGCGACCTGGGCCTGGTGGCGTGCCAGCCGCGGCCGTGGCGGCACAACCTGACCGAGTCTGACCCCTGCGCTGGCCCGATCCCCGACCTCGTGCGCCGCGACTTCACCGCCGACGCCCCGGGCCAGAAAATGGTCGGCGACATCAGCTATATTCCCATGTGGGAGGGTTGGCTCTATCTCGCGACTGTCATCGATTGCCATACCAGAGAAGTCGTGGGATGGGCGATGGGCGACAATTATAAGACCCCACTCATCTCTGCGGCGATCACCATGGCGGCGCGGAATCATTCTCTCGAACCCGGTGCGATCTTCCACTCCGATCGGGGCAGCAACTACACGTCGGTCGAGTTCGCCGCTACCCTCGCTGCGGTCGACCTGCGACAGTCGGTCGGTCGTACTGGGATTTGCTTCGACAATGCCATGGCCAATCGTTCTTCGGCGCCCTGAAAAACGAGCTCGTTCACCGCACCATCTACCCCACACGAGAACACGCTCGCCGGGATATTGCGCGGTACATCGAACTCCGATACAATACCCAAAGTCTCCACTCAGGACTCGGCTACAAGACCCCACGCGAAGTCCACGACGAGTACCTGAACCGCCAGCACGCAGCATGAAATAACCACCAAAATAGCTGTCCGGGAAACGCGGGACTCCTCAGACCGTGCATTTCGACCGGGAAGTGGCGACACCGGGGTGGTCTGGGGTCACCGGCGCCTGCTGCGCTGTGACGCCCGGGGCGTACCGGTCCGCGAGGATGTCCGCATGACAGCCGAAGAATCCGCCCAGTTCCGGCGCTGGAGCGCCACCACCAACGTCGACGACACCGACCTGGAACACATGACCGCCGACGTCGCCGATCTCGCCCAGCGCGAACAGATCGACCCCCCCGCCACCACCTACGCCCGGTTAATCGGCGCCCGCGACGACGTGTTCCGCCTGATCGCCGGACAGCAGCAGCCCCGCCACACCGCTGCCCTGTACAAGATCGCCAGCCAGGTCACCGCCATGCTCGCCATGGTCACCTTCGACCTGGGCCATTCCCACGCGGCCAGTACCCAGGCCCGCACCGCCCTGCACTGCGTCGAGATGTCCGGCTACACCCCGGTCCGGGTCTACATCCGCCTCATCCAGTCCAACATCGCCTACTGGGCCGGGCGTTACGACGAAGCCGCTGAACTCATGGAGTCAGCCCGGCCTGATGCCACCAGCGGCACCACCCTGCTGCGGCTGACCTGCCAACTGGCCCGGACCAACACCGCCCGAAACCAATCCAAGGAAGTCACCGACGCCTTGGTCGTACTTGAGAGCGCTCCCCTCGAGCGCACCCCCGACGAACCCGGCATCCTGGGCATCGATCCCGCCTCGGCTGCCATGTACACCAGTGAGGTCCACCACACCCTCGGCTATGTCGAACATCTGGATGCCGCCGTGGACTGGGCACGCATCGCCGTGGACGAGTTCACCACCGAGGCCGAGCCCAAAGCCATGTACATCGCTTACGCCCGATTCAATCTCGCGCACGCCTACCTGGGTAAAGGAGAGCTGGAGGCGGTCGGGGAGCACCTCGCCCCGATCCTGCACGCCACCGGCACCGAGTACCGCACCGTGCCGATCATCGGCCGGGCGCGTTCCCTGCATACCCTGCTCGACCAGCGCACCGACCTGACCTCCCCCACCCTGACCACCCTGCGCGACGACCTCGCCGGCTTCATCACCCACCCCGCCCCCACCCCAACTGGAGTCAGGCACCCCCTGAAACCGATCCACAAAAAGCGAAGCAGCCAAGCGCATCAT
>JBOHHD010000735.1:0-7027 GCA_050700515.1 Pseudonocardiaceae bacterium | reverse complement strand
CCCGCCAGCTGCTCGACGGCCTGGCGGGAGAGCAGCCGGCCGGCCAGGAACGATCCGGTCGCCCCCAGCACCGCGCCCACCCAGACCACCACTACTCCCACCACCGGGCCGTAGAGCAGCCCGGCCGCGGCGCTCAGCGGTGTCGCCGGAAACAGCGCCAGCGTCGCCAGGGCATAGACGAGCACGAAGACGACAGCACCGAGGGCGCCCATGCCGGCGGTCCAGTCCCGAGCCACGTCGACGGCTGCGGTCCCTCGGGTGACGGCGAGCCAGCCGAGTACGGCCAGGATCACGACGAACACCGCCAGCCGTGGCCACGGCGAGCGCATGATTCTGATCCATACCGAGACCTCGGTGCGCTCACCAGGGAGGTCTTCGATTGCGGTCACTCACTCCTCCGTCGTCAGCGGCGAAGGTACGCAGACCCCCATTGTGGGGGGACATGCACCCCACGTGCGGGGCTGCCACCGTGGCCGAACGTCGAGCATGATCGGCTGCCCACGGTTGCCGCCAGGAGCGGCCCAGCTAAGGAAGTGCACCATGCATGCCATTCGAATGCCGATGTCAGCGCCCGCTCAATCGAGCCGGCACGCCCAGGGCGGCGCTTCTCTGCGCAGCAAGCCGACCGGTGTGGGCCGCCGCCTCGACCGCCTTGCCATCCGGGATCACCGCGACGACGGCTCGCTGATCGGGGGCCTGATCGTCATGCTGTTGATAGCTCTTCCCTTCTGGGTCATGGCCATCATCCTGCTCACCTCGCTGCTGTGACAGCGAAAGCTTCAACGAATACCGCCTAGCGCCTGGACAGCCTGCGGGCACCAGGCGTCCCGCCCGGCTGCCACCACCCGAACAGCCTCGATGAGATCATCCGGGTCCGCGGACTTGAGTTGATAGCCTGCCACCCCGGCGGCATGCGCCCCGCGCACCAACGGCCCGGTGACCGCGCCGGACAGGATGACGACCCGCACCTGTGGTCGGACCGCCAGCACCGCCGCCGTCGCCGCAATCCCGTCCATACCGGGCATCGAAATGTCCATGAGGACCACATCCGGCATCAATCGCTGCACCGTTGCGGCGGCCTCGGAACCATCAGCGGCGGTGCCGACAACGGTGAAGCCCTCGACACAGGCGAACAGCTCGGCGATGCCGAGGCGCACGACTTCGTGATCATCGACCACGAGGACACCGATCACTGGTAACCCCCTCGCCCACTCCTCGTCGCCGAAGAACTGCCGGCTCGCGCCGTCAGGATGAGTGCTCCCCCCCATTTGCGCGACCCCCAAAATTCATGGATTACCGCACCCCTAGAATTGGTCGGCCGGGGAGGTCACCGCAGCAGCCGCGAAACGTTGAGCTGCCCGATGGCGATCGTTGGGTGAGAAGCCCAGGGATCGGGAGGGGCCATGACAAGCATGTGCGAGGAACGCGAGGTCGACACCCGGCCACTGCGGATTCTGGTAGTGGACGACCATCGCAGTTTCGCCGAGCTGCTGTCACTGGCGCTCAGCTCCGAGCCGGACCTGCAATGCGTGGGCATAGCCGCAAGCGGGCGCGAGGCCGTCACGATGGCCCAAGAGCTCACTCCCGACATCGTCGTCATGGACATCGAGATGCCGAAACAGGACGGCCTCGTCACGACCCGCCGGCTCCGCGAGGCAGTCCCCCACACGATCATCGTCATGGTCACCGCGCACCGGGACCCGCAGTGGGTGGTGCGCGCCACCCAGGCCGGGGCATCGGCGTACGTACCGAAGAATGGCTCGTTACCGGAGATGCTCGATGTGCTGCGCCGCGCCCGACCGGGCGGAATGCTGGTGGCGCCCTCCGCATTCGCCGAAACCCCCTCGGTCGGCTCTCCGGTGTTGTCGGCGACCGCCAACGTCCCGGCACTGACCCAGCGGGAGCGCGACGTGCTGATCTGGCTGGGGCGAGGGACGGCCCCCAAGGCGATCGCCCGGGTACTGGGCATCAGCCTCAACACCTGCCGGGGATACGTGAAATCGCTGCTGGCCAAACTCGGAGTGAACTCTCAGCTGGAAGCGGTGGTCAAGGCACAGCAACTCGGCCTGATCGAGCCGTCCGAAGGACACTGACGTCTGAATGAGCAGTACCGAAGTTCGGTCCCGCTGGCCCGTCGGCGGCTCCCGGGGTCCCCGACGGGAACTGATGATCTTCATCGGGGGTGCGGTGCTGACCCTGGTGATCATCTCGCTGGGCACCGTGCTGATCGTCACCCAGGTGGCGCGGACGGTCGCGCTGAGCAGTTCGCAGGACACCACCATCGGCCTGGCCAACATGGTGGGCCCCCTGCTCGAGGATGTGCTGAGCGGTAATGCGGCACGGCGAGACGAGCTCGACCGGGCGGTGGCCAACCGGCTGCGAGGCGGCTCGCTCACCGGCATTGCCGTGTGGCGATCCGACGGCGAGATCGTCTACGCCGGCGATGCGGACCAGATCGGGCGGCGGCTCCCCCCGCCGGAGGAGGTCACCGAAGTCATCCGGCGCGGTGTGCCGATCTCGGTCATCAGCGACACCGACGAAGCGGTGACCACACCGGACGCCCAGGGTCTGCGCATGATCGACGTCTACGTTCCGCTTCAGCTTGCCGGCCAGCCACCGTTCGCCTTCACGGCCCACTTCAGCTATCGCTGGGTCGAGCAAGCGACGACGCTGCTGTTGGTGCAGATCCTCCCGCTGTGCGTCGGCGGGTTGGTGCTGCTGCAGCTGGTTCAGATCCCCATCGCCGTCCGCTTGTCCCGCCGGGTGGCCCGGCAGCAGGCCGAGCGTGCCGAGCTGCTCGAACGGGCGCTGTCGGCCTCGGAGCGGGAACGACGCCAGATCGCGGCCGATCTGCACGACGGCCTGATCCAGGACCTGGCAGGCGCCGGGTATGCGCTCGCCGCGCTGGCCCGGTCCGTCCCTCCGGAGCGAGCCGCGACCGCCGAGCGGGTCGGCGCGGTGGTCCGTGGCGCGGTCGACTCGCTGCGCCACCTCATGGTCGACATCTACCCGCCGGATCTCTCCGGAGGCGGACTGCCCGCCGCGGTCGACGATCTGGTCCGGCCGCTACGCAAGCTGGGATTGACGGTATCGGTCGAGGTCAGGACGCTGCCGCCACTGGCTCCCGAGGCGGCGACCACGCTGTACCGGGTGGCCAAGGAAGCGCTGACCAACATCGCCAAACACGCCAATGCCAGCACGGTGCAGGTCAGCCTGGTGGCCGAGCGAGGACCTGATCGCGATGACGTGCTGCTCCGGGTGATCGACAACGGCGTGGGGCTGCCCCTCGGTGCCCTGGACCACCGGGCCGAGGGACATCTCGGGCTGCGGTTGCTGATCGACCGGATCGCCGATCTCGGTGGCGAGCTGACGGTGGACCGGGCCGACGGCCGGGGGACCCTCGTCGAGGCCCGAGTACCCGCCTGCTCCGGGGTCGACCATGACGGCGGTGAACGACTCAACGATCCGGACGTGACCACATCGCCCCAATCCTGAGGCGATGAGGTCTTGAGGGAATGGATTCCCGGTGGGCGGGACGAGGTCGGACTCAAGCTCCGCCCACCGGGCGACTCGGGGATGCCACCGGGCTGCTCATCGCGGATGACTGTCGCGTGTCCGGTGATTCGATAATCAGACATGATCAGTTCACTCGGAAGGCTTACGCCCTCTCGCTCTCCGATGTATTGATGAGCGTGACCGAAGAGAACCCCGCCGAGGCGTGGCGGAGGGTTCGGGTCCTAAGGAGGGGCCGGTGGCGGTACGGGTCCTACTCGAGCACGACGCCACGCTGCTCCGCTACGGCGCCCGGGCCGAGCTGCTGGCCGATTACCAGGAATATGCCGCCGACCTCCCACCGCACATCTACCCGATCTATCTCGCCGACCTGCTGGGCCTCGACCTCGGCGGAGCGCCGACCAGCCTCGTGGCGCTGGTCACAGGCCGGATCGTCGGCACCGCCCGGCTCTACGGCGCCGGCAGCACCGGGACCGCCCGGCTGCCCGCCGACCCGCAGTTCATCGCGCTCGCCTACCGGATCGATCTGTCCGACGTCGAGCTGCCGGGCATCGACGACACCGACATTGACGACCCCGACATCAACAACCCAGCGGAGGTGACCCGATGATCGGCGCCACGGCCTTGCCCAGCACGGATCCGTTCACCGCGACCGCACCCGGTGACCGGCACCGCGCCTACGGCCTGCTGGCCGCCGCCGGTCCGGTGCACCGCATCATCCTGCCCAGCGGAGCGCCCGTCTGGCTGATCGTCGGGCACGATGAGGTTCGGGCCGCGCTGGTTGACCCGCGGCTGGTCAAGACGGGGCCGAGGCGGCGAAATCCAGGCGGTGGAGGGCTCCCCCCGGACATCGACGCGGCGATGAACAGTGACCTGCTGCACCTCGACCCCCCCGACCACACCCGGCTGCGCCGGCTGGTCTCCGCGGCGTTCACCCGCCACCGCGTCGAGCAGCTGGCCCCGCGCGTCCAGCAGCTCGCCGACGAGTTGCTCGACGGGCTGGACGAGGGCGCCGAGGTCGACCTGATCGAGGCATTCGCTTACCCGCTGCCGATCACCGTGATCTGCGAGCTGCTCGGGGTGCCCGCAGACGGGCGAGCCGAGTTCCGAGACTGGTCCACCACCATCGTGGCCGGCTCGCTGTCCACCCCAGGGGCGTGGATCGCCGCAGCCACCGCCATGATCGGTTACGTCCGGGAGTTGCTCGCCGTCAAGCGCCGCGAACCCGCCGACGACCTGCTGTCGGCGCTGATCGCCGTCCGCGACGGAACGGACCGGCTGTCCGAGGACGAGCTGACCTCGATGGTGTTCCTGCTGCTCATCGCGGGCCACGAGACCACCGTGAACCTGATCGGCAATGGGATGCACGCCCTGCTCACCCACCCCGGCCAGCTCGCGCTGCTGCGCGCCGAGCCGGAGCGGCTGGGCGCCGCGGTGGAGGAGTTGCTGCGCTTCGACGGGCCGCTGCAGCTGGCGACGTTCCGGTGGACCACTGAGCCGGTCGAGATCGGCGGGACCGTGATTCCGGCCGGTGAGATGGTGAGCCCCGGATTGCTGGCGGCCAACCGGGATCCTTCCCGGATCACCGACCCGAAGGTGCTCGACGTGACCCGGGCGCAGCACCCGCACCTGACCTTCGGCCACGGCATCCACCACTGCCTCGGCGCGCCCCTGGCCCGGCTGGAGGGCCGGATCGCGCTGGGCAGCCTGCTGGCCCGGTTCCCGCACCTGCGCCTGGCCGTACCGCCCGGGGACCTGACCTGGCGACCCGGCGTCCTCATGCACGGCCTGACCACACTGCCCGTCGTATTACAGGCCCCGTGTCACTGTCCGTGAGTTCTGGCGTTCGCCGACCTGGTGGACGGCCTGAGCAGGCGCCGCGCTACCGGGTTACCTACCGGGGCCGGAGTGTGGAGCGTGCACGTCGCGGGAGCGGGTGATCGCGGATCGGGCGGGGGTGGGGCAAGCGGAAAGGCGCGCCCGGCAGTTGGCTGCCCTGGGTGGGGAGTCCGGATGAGCGGGTGACCACTTCACACCAACGAAGACCTCACCCAGGACCGTCTGGACCTCCGCGACTACCTCGACACCGCCCGCAAACACGGTGCCAACGTCATGACCGTCCTGCGCGACACCCTTACCGGCCTTCCCTGGCACCCACTCCTCCCCGTACCCACCGGAGAACCCTCCCCAGCCCAACATCACCCAGCACGAACACAACGGCAACACAACGCGCCCAAAAGCCAACGGACGTGAATGTTTACTCAACGTCACCACCCGGCAACCGGCCGGCGAGTGGGTGCCCTAACCGGCATCAGCCAAGACACGGCGCCAATCTGGCTGATCGCCGGTCACACCTGGCCACGGTAGTAAACCGTCTGCGGGAGCGGTTCAAACGGCCATCCCTAGCACGCGGACAGCACAGCGTTCGGACAGGGACTGGGTGAGTTGCTCGCGGAGCTGAACCACCTCCTGCGCCAGGCTGGTGAAACGGGCTTCTACTAACGTCGGATACTCGTGAGGCGCGCTCTCGATCGCCCAGAGCACCGGCTCCATGTGGACGCTCAACGAGGTGATGATGGTAGGACGACGCCTTACGGCGTATCGAAAGTCAACTCCTGTGGCGCAACTGATCGACGAGCTGGCGAGCGGCGGCCTGCTCGATGGCTAGTCTCCTGGAGCTGGACGCCATGCGTCGTGCGGTTGCGCTCTCTGCGTTCGGATTCGGCGCGACAAGCCCTAATCCACCCGTCGGGTGCGTGATTCTCGACGCTAACGGTCGAATAGTTGGCGAGGGCTATCACCAGCGTAAAGGCGAGTCCCATGCCGAAGTGAACGCCCTGGCCGCGGCAGGAGAGCAGGCAAAGGAAGGTACAGTGGTCGTCACGCTCGAACCCTGCAACCATCACGGACGTACCCCACCGTGCCACCAAGCCCTCCTTGATGCGGGCATCGTGCGCACGGTGATCGGTATCATCGATCCGACCTCGCGGGGGCCAGGAGGTGCGGCCCGCCTTCGCCAAGCAGGCGTGGACATCGAAATCGGCGTCCTGGCCGACGAAGCACTTCTGGTCCTCGGCCCGTGGTTAACGGCACTTCGCATCGCTCGACCACTGGTGGTGTAGCCGTATGTGATCAATGCTGAGGGAATCAGTGAACCGTTCACGACGATTCCTGACATGGAGCACCTGCTTCGCGCTTGTGACGTGATCCTCCATGGCGACGGCACGGTTGACGAGGTGATTCCGGAAAGTCACGGCGCCGGGGCCCTGTCGCTTTCTCCGGTAGCGCTGCACACCGGGCCCCGATCCGTTCTGACGACGCTCTACCAGCAGGGCGTGCGGTCAGTAGTCCTGAGCGGCGGTTCAACCCTGGCATCGCCGTTCCTCGGCGAGGGACTAGTGGACCGCGTGCTGGTCCACATCGGCTCCGAGGGACCATCCGGAAAACCAACGCCGGACGCGGATTGTGTCTCGCTCCTGCCGCCAGGGTTTCAGCTCACAGAAGTGCTGAGGCA
>JBOHHD010000734.1:0-2943 GCA_050700515.1 Pseudonocardiaceae bacterium | reverse complement strand
GCGATGAGGACGGGAGACCTAACTGGCGGTCGGGTAGTTCCACGCGAAGTTGCTATCCCTCGTAGGGGCGATGAGGACGCGTGTTCTGGGGTGGCGAAACCCCGGGTGACTCCTAGTTGCTATCCCTCGTAGGGGCGATGAGGACACGTTCGGCCTGACCGGTGAGGTCGCGATCACCGCCACGTTGCTATCCCTCGTAGGGGCGATGAGGACCAGACTGTGTATCTGGCGATGGAGGGTGAGATGGCGTTGCTATCCCTCGTAGGGGCGATGAGGACCCCACGGTAACGGTGCAGGTCACGGGGCGCAAGCGAGGGGTGTTGATGTTGGTTTTTGCAGCGATCCGTCGGTTGTGCACGACACGCCGGTGGTCCGCTGCAAACGTCGGCGTGTCGGCCGGGCGGAGAATGTCCTCGGGCGGGCGGTCCAGCGGTGGCGTTCGGGGTGTACCCCGGGGGAAGGTGCAGAGCAGGACGCGGTCGTCTCGAGAATCGATCTTGCTTCCCATGGTCACGTAGGACCGGGTGATCTAGGCGGCGGGTGAGGTGGGCCTCGACGAGGCTGCACTGCAGGTCGGGCGGGTACTGCCGGTAGGTCTTGGGCAACATCAAAGTTGCGTTCGGCGGTGGTGCCATGCCCGACGAGGATCTACGGGGTTCACCACCAAATCGGCAACGCCTCGCAAGGCACCCTTTCAGGCACGTCCGGAGCAAGCCAGCGCATCGCACCACCTCGTGGTCATCGCCTACCTACGCCCGGGACCTGAGAGTTAAGGCTCAGGCTCGGGTACCGGCCGCCATGACGGTGGTCCGGAACTGGTCCTCGAACTCTTGGACGCTGGGTCGGTTCGCGTGGGCGGCCAGCGCGCGGCGCACGGTGTTGACGTGTTCCAGGCTGCGGGCGCTGTGCAGCGAGCCCAGCGACGGGAGCGCCTGACCGAGCACCTCGCAGGCTCGGTCGATATCACTGCCGGGGTTGCCCGCGACGGGTAAGTAGGAGGCCGCGAGGGCAGACAGGCACGTCACGCGGCGGCGTTGCATACCACCGGCATCGGCCAGCACAGCGGGGGCGAGCCGCTGAATGTCACCGTATCGACCGAGATCACTGGCCATGTACAGCCTCTCGGCGGCCATGTGCTCGACCGTGAAGAGCTTGACCCAGGTCCGCTCCCCCGTGGGGACTGCCCGGTCCAGTGTTCGTTCCGCGAGTGCGCACGCCTGGGCGTTGGCCCGCTGCTCCCCCCGCAGGGCGCGCGCCTCGCCTTGATGCGCGGCACAGCGCGCCGCCGTCGACAGGGCACCGCAGTCCAGCGCGGTGCGGTACCCCGCGGTGGCCAGCTCCAGCGCCTGAGTGGCGTTCCCCAGGTAGTGCGCCTGCATCGACATGTCAGCCAGAATTCCGGCTCCCAGCTCGCGGTTCCCGCTGGTCTTGGCCATTCGCAAGGACTGGATGAAATAGCGCTGGGCAAGCCCCTGCCTGCCGGAATCAAAACACATATACCCGCATATATCGCACAGCCGCGCGGTCGCGGCCATCAAGTCCCGGCCGATGGCTTCGCTGTAGCTGCCGTGCAGCAACGGGAGCACCACCTCGTTGACATAGTGCACCAGCGTGGACCGGGCATATCCGCCGCCGAGCCGTTGGTCGGCGTCGGTGAACGCCTCGCTCATCGCCCACAACGCGTCGATGTCGCTCTGCCCGACAGCTCGGCCGGGCCGGCCCTGAAGCACCTCGTCCTGCCGGTTGAGCAACCATTCGCGGACCGGTTCGGCGAACGCCGACGCGACCCAGGGCGCCGTCAGTAGAACCACTCTTCGTTCCACGTCCGCCCTCCACAGCTTGCCGACCACCTCCACCGTAGCTGCCGGGGTGGCCGGCCACACCAGACCGAGGTCAACCGGGATGGGTTCGCTGCTTTCGGTCGGACTGCTCGCGGGCACCGCTCGGGTCGCTCGCTCCTGCTTCAGTTGCGGCCACAGCCGTTCCAACACTCCGGCGGTGGCCAGCGCGTCGTCCATGCGCCGGGCGAACGCGAGGGTGGGGAACCGCTCACCCTTCTCGATCTTGCTGATCAAAGCGCCGCTGTCATGGGTGCGCAGGCCGAGCACGGCTTGGGACAGCTCGCGCACCGTTCGCCAATGCCGCAGTTCCGCACCGAAGAAGTGCAGCGCCGATTCCTGTGGCGTCAACTCTCGCGGTGGCCGCCCCATGACCCACTTACCTCCCAGACCCAGTCCCTTGGCTACGCCCACCCTCGCTGCGGTGCGGCACCGGAAATGTACCGGCAATGACCGGAACATATCCACAATACCAATTTTGTACGACACCCCTGTCCAAATCTGAACCCTGGCCGGTGCGGTCGTGTCCCAGGCATCGTCGACCCGAACAATTCACGAACTCAATCCCGCTGTGGCCGTCCGGTCGGCCACGAATCAGGAGGTGCACCACCGTGACCAGCGGCGGCCCCACTGTGCAGCAGATCAGCTATGCACTCGCGTGCGAGCTGCTGCGCCGGGTCCTGCGGCCCGTGCTGGCATCCGGACACGCGGGTGTGAGCGGAGTGCTCGGCGTCGAGCAGCGGGCATGCGCCGGATTGTTCACACTCCTGCTGGACCATCCGATTGATCGTCGGGGTCGGTGCCGCTCGTGTCGGCGACCGGGCGCGATCTTCGGACGGCGGTGGCAGCGCTGCGGGGTGTACCGCTCAGCAGGTCTCTGGCTGCGACAACCCCACATTGGCATCCTGCTGCGCACACTGGCCCACGATTTGGACACGCCAACTCCCCCGCTCTCGGCCGACACCGACGTACTACCCCGGATCGCCGCCGACCCGACCGATCCGAGTAGCGCGCCGCACCAATCTCCGACCAGCCCACCTCCACCGTCTTCCCCCAACGGCGACGTCCCTCCGGTGGGATGGTCGGATCCGGATCACGGCGGGGC
>JBOHHD010000733.1:0-7627 GCA_050700515.1 Pseudonocardiaceae bacterium | reverse complement strand
TGGTGACCTTATGGCTCAGGAACCAGCCTCCGTCGGCGGCCGCCGACGGAGGCTGGTTCCTGAGCCATAAGGTCACCACTGGCTTGGGGATGATGTTACTATTTTTCGTCAGACGGGCAACTTCGTCGTCAACTTCTCTTGACCAGCTTCCTTCGCTGGAAATTTTTCGGTAACCGGGATACGGTGGGGGCGCCGGTCAGGCCCTCACCGGTTGCGCGACGTTCTCGTGGACCGTGTACTCCTCCGGCCGGAACGTGCGGGTGGTCCGCCGGAAGCGCCAGCTGAACGACGGCCACAGCACGGCGTTGCGACCCTGGGCATCGAGGTACCAGCTGGCGCAGCCACCTGCGTTCCACACCGTCCGATCCATCCGAGACTGCAGGTCGTCGTTGTACGCCGCCTGTGCCTGCGTC
The DNA here is from genome assembly GCA_050700515.1 of Pseudonocardiaceae bacterium. Taxonomy (GTDB): domain Bacteria; phylum Actinomycetota; class Actinomycetes; order Mycobacteriales; family Pseudonocardiaceae. The sequence continues at coordinate 7,214 of JBOHHD010000733.1, read as the reverse complement.
CGGACCTCCACCGCGGCCGCACCGCTGCGACGCAGGTAGCGCAGCGCCTCGATGGTGTAGGCCAGCTGAGATTCGATCATGTAGACCATCGAGCTGTGCCCGAGGCCGGTGTTCGGGCCGACCAGGATGAACAGGTTGGGGAACCCGGCTACCGTGGTGCCCCGGTGCGCCTGTGCCCCGGGTGACCACACCTGCGCCAGGGTGGCACCGTGACGGCCTCGGATCCGCCCGGCGATCGGCATGTCGGTGACGTGGAAGCCGGTACCGAAGATGATGGTGTCCACCTCGCGGCGGGTCCCCTCCGCGGCCCGCACCCACTCCGGCCCCACCTCGGCGAGCCCCGAAGCCACGACCTCGACATTGGATTCGGTCAGCGCGGGCAGGTAGTCGCTGGAGAGCAGGATGCGTTTGCATCCGATTCGGTAGTCCGGAGTGAGCTTCGCCCGCAGGACCGGGTCGGGAACTTGGCGGCGCAAGTGCATACGGGCGATCAACTCGGTTGCCTTGAGCAGCCGCGGAGTGGTCGTGAAGCCCGGCACGGCCAGTTCCCGGCTCCAGTAGATCCCCGCCCGCACCAGTCGCTGCAGGCCGGGCACCGCCCGGTACAGCTTGCGTTCGAGGTCACTGTTGTTCCGGTCGGTGCGCGGCAGGATCCACGGCGGCGTGCGCTGCAGAAGCGTCAGCGACGCGACCGTGGGTTGGATCTGCGGGACGAACTGGATGGCCGAAGCACCCGTGCCGACCACGGCCACCCGCCGGCCGCGGAGGTCGTAGTCGTGGTTCCACCGGGCTGAGTGGAACACCGTGCCCTGGAAGGACTCGAGCCCCGGAATGCTCGGAATGGCGGGATCCGAGAGTGCGCCGGCACCACTGACCAGCACATCGCAGGTCAACTCGCCACGGTTGGTGCGGACCCGCCAGCGACGCTCGGTGTGCTCCCAGGCGGCGTCGAGTACCTCGTGATGACACCGGATGTGTGGCCGCACTCCGTAGCTGTCGGCGCAGTGCTTCAGGTAATCCCAGATCTCCTGCTGAGCGGAGAAGCTCCGGCTCCAAGAGGGGTTGAGCTCGAACGAGAAGGAATAGAGCTGTGACGGTACGTCGCAGGCGCAACCCGGATAGCCGTTGTCCCGCCAGGTACCGCCGACGTCCTCGGCGCGCTCCAGCACCACGAAATCCGTCATGCCGAGGCTGCGCAGCCGGATCGCCATTCCCAGGCCGGCGAAACCGGTGCCGATGACGATGACGTGGTAGTGCGTCTGCTCGTTCATGTGCCCTCCCGGATCCGTAAAGGGTTACCATCGGTAGAGGTTACCAGCGGTAACACACTCGTCGCCAACGGTTTCTCGGGTGCGCTGAACGATCCCTCCCGACCAGTCACCGCTCCGGGAGTGCCGTCGGACGTGACGTGCGCATCGCTTGCCGTCTTCAGGCCGTTGCCTCCTGAGTGGGCCCTACCGCAGGGGGCCTTATCGCCTGTCGCGGCCCTGTGCCGCGCCGAGCTATTACTCGCGACGATGGGAGAACGCGCCTCGTGGCACATGAATCGCTTGCGCAGGACTACCGGGCCTCGGTAAACGGGCACCCCGCCACCCTGGGCGGCACCGGGGACATCGAGATCCTGTGCGCACCGGAACACCTGGTACCGGCCGCCGTCGGGGTGCTGAGCTGGGCCGGCACCGTTCTGCCCCCGGCCGGGCTGCTCGGGCGTCGGGTGGTGCTCGTTGTCGAGTTGCTCACCGAGGTTCACGACCAGCGGGTTGCCTCCGGTTGGGGTCCGGTGACCGACCGGGCGTCGGTGTCCACCTGGGGCTGGCCCGAGATGCGGCACCTCGCGCCGCCCCCCGCCGTACGGCTACGTGGTGTGCTGGCGCCGGCCCGGCACTGGCGTACCGGCCTGATCGCCGTGGCTCCCTTCCTCGCGCTGTGCCCCACCGCGCTGTTGCTGCCGCCGCACATCGCCCGAGACGGGCGGTGCCTGGCTTACGCCGCTCACTACGGCCCCACCATCGTCGCGGATGCGGGACATCATGACCCCGGTGCCGTTGACGTGGTGCGGCCCGGCCGCATCGGTGTGGCTCCGACCACGTCGCCGAACGCGCTCAGCCGATGGGTCCACGAACTGGTCTACGATCGGCTGCTACGCCTGTCGAGCTAGCTGGCTGCTTGCTGTGCCGAGGCCACGATGACGTCGGCCGAGCATGGGAGGCGCGGGTGCGTGGAACGGCAGCAACTTATGCGTTCTACCGGCACCACGATTTCCAGCCGGCGCGCGACAGCTCAAGCCGCCTGGTCATCAAGATCGGCACGGTGACGCCTGCACCTCCCTCCCCGAGACGTCGCCGACGATCACCCGCTGCGGACGACCCGCCCGGGGCAGCTCGACGTGTCCGAGCACGCCCGCGATATCAAGCGCCGTGCCAAGCGCGAATTCACCCAGCTTTTGGCCGGCCAACTTGCCTGCTGTATCGGTAAAGCTCCACCGGCTTCCTTGCGCCGAAATCCTCATTAAGTCGATCCCCGACCTCAGTGTGCGAGCAGAAGCGCTGATAATGCATCGAGAATTACCGGGGGTGATACGAGCGTTGTGAATCAGGATAACGCTCACCGGAATTTACGCGATGCACCTGGGGCTCTAGCCTCCCTGGCCGAGGAGGTGGTCGAAGTCGCCGTTTTTGGCACCGGTGATGAAGACGGCCACCGTTGGCACTGCTGAAGGTTGATTTCACGTACTGGCCATTGACGATGGCGTCGTACTGCGTGTCGTCGAGCGAGAGGTACGGGTTGGGCGTGCGGGCCACTGAGTTACCTCTCTTCCATGACGGTGCGGATCAGGTCCTGGGACTCCCGGGTCGGGAGAGCCTGGGTCAGAGCCGCGTCGAAGGTGTACGTGCACTGCCGCACGGGGTTGCGATCCTCGTAGAGGCGCTGCGCCGTCTCGCTGTCCACGTACACCACGTCACCGTCGAGGTCATCCGGGAACTCGAAGATGACGAAGTTGTCGGAACGGGGCAACGCTCCAGCGCTGAAAGGCAGGATGTGGATCGTCACCGGGTACTCCTGAGTCACTTCGATCAACTGTCGTAGCTGTTCGCGCGGGACGTCTCGGCCGCCAACAAGAGTACGGATGGACCCTCTCCCAGTACTCCTGCCACCAGCCACGCTCGTCGGCGCGGCGGCGTAGTGCGTCCAACTGCTGCGCGTGCTCGGCGGTGACGTCGAGCGCTGTCGTGACCCGTTCCAGATGTTCGAGGGTGATCCGGGCGATGCCGGACTCCATCCGGGACATGTGCGCGGGCGAGATGCGGCGCTAGCTTTCCGCCCCGCGCCGATGATTCCACCAGTTCGACTCGGCTGCGGTGCCGACCTGTGGCATGCTGCCTTCTACTAGCGATGGATCGTTATGAGGGGCATCGGGAACATGAGCGGTGCAGGCGGGGTTCAGCCAGGTCCACTATGGGGCATGCCGGGCGCGCAAGCCGCACCAGCGCCTGCTCCGGACCGGAAACCGTACACTCACCCGGGTTATCCGCATCCGAACACGATGACCGGAGGCGGCGGATTCACCATCGATCCGGAGCTTGCCCCGCAAGCCATCGCCGATCTGCGCGCGGCCGCCCAAGCCTTGAGGGACGAAGCTGACAAAGCGTGGAATCTGAGGAATATGCGTCCGCCCGGTCTGGACGTGGTGAGTGGGAACGCGGTGGATGTCTTTGTCGACGCTGCGGTCGGCGAGTATGGATCGGTGCGGCGGGCGCTGCTTGAGGCGGCGCGTCGGTTGCAGAGCGATGCAGACAAGTTGCAGGCCAACCTGACGACATACCGGGGGGCCGACAATTACAGCATTCCGGCTTCCCGGGACCTGGACCTTAAGGGGTGATGGTGATGCCCCGGACCATGGGGCTGATGGGTGCTTTAGCGGCTGCGGTGATGCTTGTTACCGGATGCTCCCAGGCCGAGGGCGACCTCACGACACCGTCTCCCGGCGCGGACGTCACCTCCCAAGATCGGCCACAACTCTCGCCTTCGGTGCAGAATCCCCGTGATGTCCGCGCCTACGGGGATCGGCCGTGTGAGGTGTTCAGCACCGAGCAGCTCAGCGGGTTCGGATTCGACCTGCCACCGGATCGCACCTTCACCCTGCCGTCGGGCCATCAGGTATGCAAGTGGACTGACAGCGGAAACAACGGAGAGCTCGGTGTCACCACCTACCCGGACTGGGACATTCTGGAACGCACCTATGCGAACCGGGCCGCTGAGTCTGTCTTCGAGCCGCTGGAGATAGCCGGCTCGCCTGCGGTTGTACATCACCCCGGCTCGGTGGCTACCTGCTATGTGACGGTGGGATTGGCCGAGCAGCAGGGTCTCGATGTCGAGTTCAGCGATCTGCGCGAGCCCTATGAGGATCCGTGTGGAGCGGCGCGGGCAGCGGCGGAGGTGGCGGTGGGCAATCTCCCACCGCTGGATTGAGGGGAGACTCGATGAGGGCAACGACGTGTGAGAACTACGGGGTCTACCAGCATCGGCAGATCTGTCACGAGGTACACGACGGCGTGGGGGTGGGCAGTCAGGGGGATGTGCGGGCAGGGTGGCAGAGGTTGGCCGGGAACCTGACCCAGATCCGCGATTACGTCGACTCCGCTGTCAGAGGGGTGCGGGCATCTCAGCGGGGTGCGGCGGGGGATGCCGCGGCCGGGGCGCTGGTCCCCATGGTGGCGTGGGTGGAGGAAGCGCAGCGACTGGTGAACGACACCCGCAACCGTATCGACGATCAGATCAGTGCGTTCCTCAGAACCCGGGGCAACGTTCCGGAAGTGCCTCCCGAGCCACGCGGTGGGGGGTGGAAAGAGCTCCCTCTCATCGACAGCTTCAGCACCTCTGATCAAGAAGCCGATGAGGCGTTCAATGCCGAGCAGGAGCGGCAGGCGCGCGCCGCGATGATGGCTTACCAGAACGACACCAATGAGCGGGTGATGGGTGTGCCCCAGTTCGCCCCACCCCCGACCGGTGAGCTCAACCTCGACATCCCCACCGCGAAACAGTCCGAGATCGGTGGATTCCCCGGCGACGGGGGTGTCGGCTCAGGCGGGGGTGGCGCGTCGACGCCGCCGGCCGGGACGGGGGATGGCACACCTACTGAGTTGGCCGCTGTGCCGCCGCCCAGCGGTGGGCACGTTGCGCCGCCACCTGGCGCCCCCATCCCGCCGCCGGGCGGTAGTGGCGGCCCTGTCGTGCCGCCGTTGTCCGGTGGCCCTGTGGTGCCGCCGCCGGGCGCTCGCCCCGCCGTGCCGGTGTCCGGCGCTGGTTCGAGAGGACCGGGCTCGGGTGGGATGAGTGCTGGCCGGGGTGGTCCGGGCGGTGCCGGAATGCGTGGCGGGCCTGGGACGGGAAGGTTCCGACCTCAGGGAGGCGCCCTAGGCGCCGGTGGTTTCGGGCCGGATCGGGGCGGTTTCGGGCCGACCGGTTCGTCGGAATCGGCGGCGGCGCGCGCGGCGGGAGCGGGAGGCGCGGGAGCCGGGGGCCCGGGTGCGGCGGGAGCGGGCCGTGGGGCGGGAGGTGCCGGGGGTGTGCCGTTCGGCGGCATGGGTGCGGGCCGGGGCGGGGAGGACAACGAGCGACGGCGCCCGTCATACCTCATCGAGCCTGATTCGAACCGGCTCATCGGTGAGCTGCCGTGGACCGCCCCCGCAGTGATCGGTGAGGACCCGCCGGACTACGACGAGTCCGACCGGCGATGACCCAGGCCGGGGTGCTGCGGTTGTCCCCGGTGGAGTTCACCGTGCTGTGGCGCCGGATGGAGCTGGGGGACAAGCCGCTGCTGCTCAACGTTCCCGATCACGGCGCCACGCTCGACGAGCGTGACCGGCTGGACAACCAGGCGTGGGAACAGCTCCGCGCTCGGCGGTTGGTCGAAGCTCGTCGACCCCGACCGGAGATCGAGGACGCCCTCGGCGCGCTCGCCCGTCCCACCGTCGAGGCGGACCTGCGCATGATGACCGGAACCGATCAGGAGATTCGGGTGCTGGCCTGTGCGGCGGGCATGGTCGGCGTCGTCGCCGTTCCCGGTGCGGACGCGCTGGACCTGCGGCCTGCCCGGCCTTCCGGACTCGCCGAGGCCCTGCTGGCGCACGTCCCGGACCACCAGCGGGCAGCGGGCGATGCCGTCACGATGCCGGCCGAGCTCGCTGGGGGTGACGGGCTGCGGGCGGACACGGAGCTCGCACGGCTGGAACGGGTGGGATTGCGTTCCGACGAAGCTCGCCAGGTCCGCCGGCTGCTCAGTGGGTCCATGCTCCGCCGGTTCAAGATCGGTGCAGCGGCCCGGGACCGGCAGGGGCGCCGTCACCGGGCGCCTGATGTGGTGAGCGTGCTGGATACCGAGTACGGCCGAATCCAGGTCCGCCAGCAGCAGGGTGGCCGCCTGCTCCTTGCCCCCACCGACAAGCAGCGCCTGATCGGCGACGTCACGGAGCTGATCCGTACTGCCGCGACGTCGGCCGCGCGACATCGCTGACGAACCATCGCTTGATGCGACCAGGGTAAGTCAGCGATTTGCCGTTTCTGATGTCTCGGGGTCCATGGCATCACCGGACGAAGACGCCGACGGAGCCGGCTATCTCGACTTGGTGCTGCAGGATCTGCGCCAGATCCATGAGGTGGTGCTCGATGCGATCGGCCGCCGGACCTGCCGCCCTCAGTGCCGGCTCGGTAACTCCTGGCTACGTGGCAGGTGGCTGCCGATTAAGTATTTGAGAGCATTCCTGTGGTAGACGGCGGAGAATAATTGCGTACGGATAACGGTTGTCGCCGATCTCGCCCTCCGGCAGGATATGTGGCGTCCAACTGGATCATGGACGATGTTTCTCATTTTCTTTGGCCCGCTGGGGGTCGTGTTCCCTGCTGAACTTAGGAGGATTCTGATGTCTGATGTGGTGAGCTTTGCAGAAATCGACAGCCAGCAGGTGGAGCTGCTCCCGGCCCGCACCCTGATGCAGATACTGGACGGTGGCGGTAGCTCTGACAGCAACAGCAACAGCAACAACGGTGGCAACGCTCCCCTTGGCACCGTTACCGACAATCTCGCTCCTGTCACCGGCGTTGTCGGTCCTCTTCTTGGCAGTGGCCTCGCTCCCTAGTGAATTTCTCGGCAGCCTCAAACGCTGGCCATGCGGTGTTCTTAACGAAAACCAGCCCGTGGCCGACCGCCCTGAAAC